>JAVCCT010000106.1 GCA_030765325.1 Candidatus Stygibacter frigidus
TGATGCTGACCAGATAATCACTCAACTGAAAGAAAGCAGCACTGAAGAGATTAAAGCTACTGCTCAATACCTTAGCGGATACAGCCTGTATCAGCAGCAGAAATATCAGGAAGCTGTTCCTGAATTATTAAGAGTTCGCCATTTATTCCCATATCTAACTGATATCAGACATCAGGCAGAAGTTCTCGCCTTTAGAGCTTATTTGAAGTTGGATAAGAAGCAGGATGCTGAGAATCTGCTGGGAAATATACGTGATGATCTTGATCCTGAGCAGGTTCTCGAACTGGATAATCTGTTGAAGGGAGAATAGAACATGAAGAAATCTCAAATTATTCTCCTGATCGCTATCCTTTTTAGTACTTGTAATATTTTTGCTCAGCAAAAGGATGATTTTATCAAATTGGAAGACATCGTGGTTTTTGGAAAAAGTCATGGATTTACTGACAGCTTGAAGGTGTTAAAGGAAGATTATTCGCTTACGGGCATTAAGGATATTAACGAATTTGCTTATGAACCATATCTTAAAACATATACTATCAGAAAGCAAAAAGAACTGCCTAAAACTAAAGATCAGGCTGTATTTCATTTTATGGCTGGCAGTAAATCTCTGATCAGATCGCACCTGGTTTATAATTCACCAAAATCTGATTTATTAAAATTTTCGGCAGATTATGCTCAGGATTCTTACCAGTCGGACTGGCAAAATACCAATCTTTCCCTCTACTGGCTGCCGCAAATCAACGACCACAAAGCAATATTATCATACTATCAAAATTGTTATCAGCTTGATGAGGGAATGGCAAAATTATCAGGCGGAAAAATAATTACCCCTGACTGGCAGATTGACACCTCAGCATCTGGTACTTACGATATATCGGGCAAATTTGCCTACACCAGCTCTCATCAGGAAGATGACTGGAATGACACTATCACTCAAAAAGATTACGATGCTGAGCTTGATCTTAATTGGCAAAAGAATAACCTGAAAGCATCAGCAACCATGGATTTCCTGATTGATAACCCCCAGATGCAATCATGGTTTCTAAGAGAAAACTGGATTATAGACCAGGCTGGATTATGGCTGGGTGTTGATCCTGAAATAATTTCAGTTTCGTTCAAATATAGTCATAATATCAGTCTGGGAAAGAATTTCAGTCTGCTGGTTTCTAATGATCCCTACCTGAGCCGGTTTGACCGCAAAGCCTTACTTGAGCTTAATAACTACCTTGATCTTTCTTCAGAATTTCTGCAGCAGCATGTTCCGGTTAATAACTCGATCTGTATGCAGTATGAAAGGGGATTTGTGGCAGAGATGAGCTTGAATTCAAAATATATAGTGAATCAGATGAATTACGTGATGATGCAGCAGTATTATGAGCCAGAATATCTTGATAACTGGGTAAATGAAGTTTCCGCAAGACTAAGCTGGCAATGGCATGACATCTCTTTTGATCATCAGGCAGGATACACAATTTATGATAATAAAATCAATTTTGCTCCAGCTTTTACTTTTGATAATAAGCTGAATTATGCATATCAAAAACTTACAGCAGAGTTGGAATTGAACTATAATACGGGTCGCATTGATCAGGATGATAAATATCTGGAAGATGCTCTGCTGCTAAATTTTGGAATTAAATATCGGGTCTTTAACAATCTACTGTTTACAGCAAAAGTGGAAAATATCGCAAATAATGAGTATCAGAAATATCTATTGTCACCAAAGATATCTACTGCCGTTCTGGGAGGGTTTGAACTGAATTTTTAGTGCTTCTAATTTGGGAGATATTGAAGTACTGATCTATTATGAGAGGGCAGCAAATGCGAATAAAAGAGAAGAAAAGGGATAATGTCACTACCATTATGCTGGTAGAAGATGAAGAGATCAACCTGAGATTAATGGAAGGTATGCTGGGGCATCTGGGTCATAAATTGATCCTCGCACGTAATGGGAAGGAAGCTCTTAAAAAATTCTATAAGTACATGCCGGATATTGTAATCCTTGATATCCTGATGCCAAAGATATCAGGGATTGAGGTACTTAAAGATATCAGAACAAAAGAAACTGGCACTATCGTGATCATGGTCACAGCATCCAATAAAGAAGAGCATGCCATCGAGTCACTGCGGCTCGGGGCTAATAACTATCTAAAGAAACCGGTACATTATGATGATCTGGTACCGCTCATTCATAAATATAATTCCACTATCCAGAAAAAATCCATGGAAAAACTGGTTCTCAGCAAGATGATAAGTCGAAAATTCACCATGGAAATAGAAAATAACCTGCAGATCATTCCAAAAATTGCCCAGTATCTCGCGAATGAGACTAGCACAATATTCGATAATGATGATATTATTTCAGTAAATATTGCTCTGCTTGAATTACTCGTTAATGCCTTTGAACACGGGAATCTGGGGATATCTTACAAAGATAAGTCAGAAGCTATTGCGGAAAAAAGATTAGACCGGCTTTATCACGAAAGAACTAATGATCCTACTTACAAAAACCGTAAGATCAAAATAGAATTCATTCTCGAAAAGGAATCCTGCGAATGGATTATTACTGACGAAGGAAATGGCTTTATCAGCGATAAATATACTGAACTTGATGATAACGACCGCGAAAATGAACACGGCAGAGGAATTTTCATCAGCAATTTCCACCTCAATGAACTGGAATACATCGGCAAAGGAAATATTGTGAGAGCCCTGAAGAAAAAGAAATAATTGCTTCTCATAATTACAGTAGAAATATAACCATGAGTGTAATCGTAAGTCGTAAGTTATAAATCGGAAACGTGACTGGTATCTCATTAAAATTGTTCGCGTTTGTTCGCGGCTAAAAATTTTTTACATTACATTGCTTTATCGTGATTGGTGATTGGTCAGCTTGACTGGTATGCTTTATTTCTCAACTCGCAGTGAGAAGCAGATAATACTTATTCACCTCCCAGACATTAAATTACTAGTCAAGTTCCATTCGTCATTCAAAATTCAACATTAATAATCCTCTTATCAGTGTTCATCAGCTAAATCCGCACAATCTGTGGTCTATGTCTATTTCTTTGTCTTACATTACATTTCTCTGTAGCTTTTGGGAAA
>JAVCCT010000047.1 GCA_030765325.1 Candidatus Stygibacter frigidus
ATCACAGGGAATCCCTGAGCATTTAATCTCAATTTCTCCATTAATTTTCTTTTGATATACATATAACCTGCTTTTTTGGGATCAATATCTAAGTAATACATAATTATAAATAGTTAAATTCGTCAAGGATAAAATTATGCAGATTGGGAGTGGGACTCCCAATCTGCATAGAAAATCTAATCTATACTTAGCTCTGTATTAGATCATCACTATAATTTATACACTCTTCGGTTGCTTTATCAAAGAAGTGGAGATGCATATCTTTGAAAGCGATATTAACAACATCATCCGGTTTTAAGGGAAGTCTTTCTTCCAGTCTCATCAGGATATGACTCTCCCCTACTGCCAGATAGATAATTATCTCATTTCCCATAGGTTCAACGACTTCTACTGTAGCTTTGATAGCTGACTGCTGATCGATATAGATATTCTCCGGGCGTACACCCAGGATAACGGATTTATTGGCATGTGATTGCAGATCCTGCTGATATTCTGCTGGAACAGGTAGCTTAAGACTTTTTGCTTCAAAGCTCAATGCGTTATCCGAAACTATTTTCCCGAATATCATGTTCATTCCAGGACTGCCAATAAAGCCAGCTACAAAAAGGTTGCGGGGATGATCATAGAGATTTAGGGGTGTATCGCATTGCTGGATAATGCCGTCATTAAGGACGGTTATTCTATCTCCCATTGTCATGGCTTCCACCTGATCATGAGTTACGTAGATGATAGTGGTATCAAGCTTTTTGTGCAATCTACTGATCTCAGCACGCATCAGGATCCTGAGCTTGGCATCCAGATTAGAAAGCGGTTCATCAAAGAGAAAAACCTGAGGTTTACGAACAATTGCTCTGCCTAAGGCAACTCTTTGTCTTTGACCACCTGAAAGCTGCTTGGGTTTGCGATCCAAATATTCTTCCAAACCCAGTATAGAGGCAGTTTGGTGCACCTGTTCATCAATCTGGTCTTTAGGTATTTTCCGCAGCTTCAGCCCGTATGCCATATTTTGATATACCGTCATGTGCGGATATAGGGCATAATTCTGAAATACCATAGCAATATCGCGGTCTTTGGGCTGCAATTCATTTACAACTCTATCACCAATACTGATCTCTCCCGAGGTGATCTCTTCCAAACCAGCGATCATCCTCAGGATAGTAGATTTTCCACAACCTGAGGGACCAACCAGCACCATGAATTCCTTATCCTTGATCTTTAGACTGATATCTTTGACTACGTGAACTTTCTGATCATAAACTTTGTTTATTTTATCTAAAATGACCTGCGCCATAGCAGCTCCTTTACTTTAATATATAGCCGGTATATGGTGCAGCATTTACAGATATCACACCATTATTAACCTGATAATTAACTCCATCAATCTGGTTGATAAGGGAGCGCATATCAGTATCCACCGATAATTCAATTACTTTTTCCACACTATCATTATTGATAATGACGAAAACTTTGTTATCGTTATATTCTCTTTCATAGGCATAGATCATACCATCAGTGAGCAGAGTTTTAAATGTTCCGCGTCTGAGAGCTATGTTATCCTTGCGAATCTGGATGATCTTCTGGTAATAATTAAGCAGGTTCACGGCTTTGGGATCATCACGATATCTCCAGTTAAAAGGTCTGCGGCAATCTGGGTCATGCTTACCCATCATGGCAATCTCATCACCATACCAGATATGAGGAGCGCCCACATAAGTCATCTCAAATAGTGATGCCAGTTTTAAGGTGGATATATCACCACCAGCAGCTTCCAGGTAGCGGACAGTGTCATGGCTGTCTATGAGGTTCATCATAGTTTGAGCAGCCTGAGTAGGATAGCTGAGTCTCCCGGGTTTCAGGTCCCGATCAAAGGTTTTAGCTGTGCACTGTCTCATATTAAAGAATCTTTGCACGGGATCTTTGAAATAGGCATAATTCATCACTGAATCAAAATAGTCATTATTAACCCAATCCACGGCATTACTCCAGAGCTCGCCCACCAGCCAGGCATCAGGCTTAAGTGATTTCACGCGTTCACGGAATAATTTCCAGAACCAGAAAGGGACTTCATTGGGAACATCAAGGCGGAAGCCATCAATATCCATTTCACTGATCCAGAAATCAGCAACATCAAGGACATAATTTACCACTGGCATATTAGGATGCGCAAGAGTAATGTCCTTAATACTGTTTTCCTCGGGATTAGCCAGCGTAAGGTCATAATTCAGATTTGGCATTTCACCAAAGCCCCACCAGCATTCATAATAATCACTGGGAGTAAAATTACCGCTTTGAGGTACTGGGCATTTATGGAATTCATACCAGTCATAATATTCAGAATCCTCACATTTTTCTGCAGCATCAGTAAAAGCCCAGAAGGTTTCACCAGTATGATTAAAGGCGCAATCAATTATCACCTTGATACCTTTGGCATGACAATCAGCCACGAAAGCTTTGAATTCGTCATTTGTGCCAAAATGAGGATCGACCATCATATAATCAGCAGCATCGTATTTGTGATTAGATTTTGCTTTAAAAACCGGATTGAAATAAATTATGGTAATCCCCAGATCAACCAGGTAATCAAGTTTCTGATCAATACCGGCAATATCACCACCATAATAGCTGTTATACTCCGGCTGATAGCCATCTTTATCAGGCTGATGATAGGGACTCTTTGTTAATCCGGAAATATCATACCAGTCACTAATTAGATGATAATATGGTTTGTATTTAGGTAATAATTTCCCTTTTGCAGGAGGAGATTTAACACCGTCATAATACCATTCAGAAAAATCAGGGTCATTAGCTTTATCACCATTGGCAAAGCGTTCTGGGAATATCTGATATATTATGCCATCCTTAACCCAGTCAGGTGTGTAGAAAGGCTCAACTGTTTCAGAAGAATATGTGAAATTAAAGGGTTTCTGGCTAAATCCCGAATCTGTCATATACCAGGTTTTATCTCCATCCTGATAAACAAAAGCATAACTGAATTCAATCATACTTTTAGGCATTTCATAGGAATAAATATAATAAGAAAAACTATTATCTTCAGTTATCTTCTGCAGTTCATATTCCTGTCTATCAATCATTAAAGCTACAGCATCCAGATCATTTTTGTGAACTCGGGTTTTGAATTCAACCCTGTGAGGGTTCAAAGGGTTCACTGTTTGAATAGATTGACCATAAGGCAATCCATACTGCAAAAATTCACCATCGCCTTTCTGGATAATGATCGAAGGATATTTCTCATCAACAACTATGATAGAATTTTGCCCTCCAAAACCATCATCTTCAAATTTATCAGCATTTTGATCAGTAACCCAGTTCATTCCATCAACCACGAATTTATAGGAATATTCTCCATTTTTAAGCAATTTAGTTACTTCATAAAGTCCGTCACCATCTTCATCCGTCATCATATCAGCTTTTTGATTCCAGTCATTAAGTGACCCTGCAAGATAAACTTCCTTTGCTGTTCCAGCAGGTTCATATCTGAAAGTAACCTTCCTAAGAGCGTCAATCTCTGCCTTATTACCGGCAAATACAACGGAATTCTGTCCACCATACCCATCACCCACAAATTCCTCGGCATTTTCATCAACTACCCAGGTGCCGTCTACCACGAATTTATAGCCATATTTACCCATTTTAAGTTTTAATATCTTAGTATATATACCATTATTTTCTTCCATGGGAGTAGCAGTTGGTGACCAGTTATTAAAATCACCAGCCAGAAATACATTCTTTTTACCTCCTGTGAGAGGCTGATAGGTGAATGTTACTGGGATATTCCCTTCAGAACTATTTGATTCAATTTTAAG
>JAVCCT010000192.1 GCA_030765325.1 Candidatus Stygibacter frigidus
AATTAAGCGGCGAGTGCAAAGTTATCGTTTGCAGTTACTTGTTTACCACCAGTTTAACGTGAAGGTAGTCTCCACGGCATGCCTCGACAATCCCCATTATCCCCGTCGAAACCTTTTCACCCCCTATATAAATCTAAAGACCAAATTCACTATAGCTAAGAATACAAGTCAGTAATTTCCGTCAAGTGGAAAGAAATCTATATAGCTTTCGCTACGTTAACAATGTTCATAATGTTCTCTTCGTTTACAAATTTAATCTAAAATAACCCGCTGATATTACCATCTTCATCTATATTCATATTCTCAGCAGAAGGGTTCTTAGGTAAACCCGGCATCCGCATGATCTCACCAGTAATAGGCACCAGGAATCCTGCACCCGAAGAGATCAGGATATCTCGAACAGTAACCAGAAAATCCTTGGGTCTGCCCAGTAATTTGGGATTATCCGAAAGCGACTTCTGAGTTTTGGCAATGCAGATAGGCAGATTTTCATAACCATATTTCTTGATTGTTCGCAGAGCAGACTGAGCCGCAGGTTGATAGTCAACTGCCTCTGCCCCATATATCTCATGAGCAATTTTAAATATTTTATCTTTCACGCTGGATTCACGATCGTAGAGATTGTTTAATTTACAGCTATCAGATTCGATCATGGCAGATACCTTTTCCGCCAGTTCCAGTCCACCTTCTCCACCTTTTCCATGAAAATCTACTATACTCACGTCAAACCCTTTGCTTTTTACAAAATTAGCTACCTCCTGCAATTCCTCTTCACTATCTGTGGCAAATTTATTGATAGCAACTATTGATTTCATGCCAAACTTGGTAGTATTCTCCAGATGCTTTTCCAGATTAGGTAGTCCAGCTTTTAATGCTTCCAGATCAGGAATACTGAGTGCCTTCTTCTTTGCCCCACCATGCAGCTTCAATGCTCTGATCGTGGCTACCAGCACAGTAGCATTCGTGCAGAATCCTCCGATCGGGCAGACAATATCAAAGAACTTCTCAGCGCCCAGATCAAAACCAAATCCCGCTTCAGTAACCACATATTCACTAAGTTTTAAGGCTGTTTTTGTCGCTATGATGCTATTTGCCCCCTGAGCAATATTGGCAAAAGGCCCACCATGCACAAATGCCGGCGTACCCTCAGTAGTCTGCACCAGATTAGGCTTAATGGCTTCTTTGAGTAACGCTGTGATTGCTCCTTCGTATCCTAAGTCTTTCACATATACAGGGACTCCCTGATAATTATAGCCAATAGTGATCTCTCCAATTTTACGCTTCAATTCTGCCAGATCATTAGAAAGGCATAATATTGCCATGATCTCAGACGCCGGAGTGATATCAAATCCCTCTTCCATGGGTATACCCTGACTTTTGCCGCCCAATCCGATCACCACATCACGCAGCATCCTGTCATTCACATCCAACACTCTTTTCCAGGTGACTCTGCGAGGATCTATCTGCAATTCATTACCCTGATAGATGTAATTATTGATCAAAGCAGACAGCATATTATTGGCAGCGGTAATGGCATGCATATCACCAGTGAAATGAAGATTGATCTCTTCCATGGGTAATACCTGCGCATATCCTCCACCTGCTGCTCCACCCTTCATCCCAAACACAGGACCCAAAGAGGGCTCGCGCAAAGCAACACTGGTCAATTTACCAATTTTATTCAACGCCATTGCCAGACCAATGGATACGGTGGTCTTACCTTCTCCAGCAGGAGTGGGAGTGATAGCAGATACCAGTACGAGTTTCCCCATTGGCTTTTTCTTTATTGCTTCCAGACTGGTAAGTTTAAGCTTGGCTTTATATTCGCCATAATGTTCCAGATCATCACTTGAAAGACCTAATAAAGCAGCGATCTCATCAATTTTCTTAGGATTGATGCTTCCAGCAATTTCTAAATCAGATAGCATATTTTTCTCCCATTTTTAAATATAATATATAATTTAAGCTATTTTATCGTTTAGTCAATAATAATCATTCTGCAACCAGGAAAGGTCTCAGTCATTGAATTTATACTTCATCCCATTTGATATTATAGTGATTTTTCAGGAGAAAGTATAAAGCTGCTACTTGAATGATAATAAAAGGTATAGTTATTACAGGTAAAAAATAATGCATCAGAAAATGGATCACGCCAGCCAGGGGAGTAAAGACAAAAACTGCCAGATAATAGGATGAGTTCTGAAAAGCAGAATTTCGTCCAGCTTTAATCTCTTCTGAGAACGGCAATACCCTCTTAGACAGATTCTGATAGATAAACAGAATGATCAGCGCATTCAGCAGCATGATAATAATATCTAAGATGATAACAAACTTCCAGAATATTAGAAATATCAGACTGGTAATGAGCAATAAAACTGACTGATAGCAAACCAGAATTGCGACCTTCGCACCTAGTATGATATTACCAGGAGATTTTAAGGGCAGATAGTAATATAGCCAGGATGCTTCATAATATTCACTGAAATTTGTATATATTGATAAGGGCAGCATCATGCCAATCGCCAGATAGAAAAAAAAGTAATATCCAGTCTGAGCTATAATGATATCAGGGTCTCTAATGCTTTGAAATATCATCATCGCTGGATAGATGAATCCCATTGCCATGATAGGATATATCGCCTGTTTCAATAGTCTTTCACGTGAAAGCATAATCACTGAGAATTTATAAAAGGCACGATTCAGGTTATTTTTCATAAATGGGGCAAATTTCAGGGCTATGAGGTTTTTTCTTTTACTGATCTTGGTATTTACTATCCCCATTTTATAGAGATTTTTCTCAAAATCAGGAGCCAGATGATATAAATAATACCGATAACCAAGGATGGTAATAAGAATGCCCGTCAACGAAACTAATGTTCCTATAAGTGAAAATGAATTGCTTACCATCATATAGGAAGGCAGGGCAAACCAGGTTGGGGGGAAAAAGTAAAGCAGCGTAGGAATACTGGTAAATTCCAGTTTTGTAAACCATTCCGAAGAAGTATGCACAAACAATTGAGTGCTAATAATAAAAAAAATGATGGCAACTATATTGATCATGGAGATAGTATCTTTTAGTCGTTCACCGGAGAATTTAGCTAAGATAATGCTATATAATTCTGCCGAACAAAATAAAATAAAAAAGAGCGAGATAATCACAAAAATATAAGCAGTAAGGCTTACTAAAACGTTGAACTGGAATGACCATAGAACCAGAGTCGGCAAAGCAATTGCCGTTGCAATAGCAGAGATATGAAGGAAGATATGAAGTGATTTAGCAACATTCAATTCCTTGAAACCTATAGGTTTGGAAAGCAATATCACGTGATCTGAAGTATTAAAGAAATCCAGACTAAAATCAATGATTATTGCATAAGCAACTATTGCCATCATAATCGTGTAAAATAATATGCTGCCAACGAGCATAGATTTTATCGACATTACAGCAATGGCAGGTAAAAATATTAATCCTATTAACACAAAAAAGAATAACGAGAAGAGAAACATATTACTATCTTTATTTTTGAGAGGTTTGAGATTCTTAAACACACTACTTGGTTTTCTGCGATCTTGCACAAGCCTCAATTTACCTATCAGCCTCACCCGATCCTACTGGCTATTCTGACGGGAAAACAGGAAGGAAAACAAGTCTAATATTTTCAGGATAAATGGATCTTTCATTTTAATCTCGCAAAGCAGCAATGACTCTGTCAGCAATTTTCCCCTGTTCATGAAACCCCGTGAGATCATTGAATATCTTTTCCAGTGTACCTTCTTTGCTTTTCATCTTTAGTTCGGCAAAGGTTCCATCAGCCAGTATTTCTCCATTTGCAATCAGGATTATGCGGTCACTGATCTTTTCTACTACATCCATCAGATGTGAGCTATAGAAAATGGTTTTTCCTTCCCTTGCCAGTTTAGTTAATATCTCTTTAAATACCATCACGCTATTGGCATCAAGCCCATTTAGCGGTTCATCAAGAACGATGATTTCTGGATTATTTATCAAAGCAGAGATTATGAGTATTTTTTGTTTCATACCTTTGGAATATGAAGATATCCGGTCATTAAAAGCCCCAGTCATGCCAAAACAGTCTGCCAATATTTCACTTCGCAGTTTCAATTTAGCAGCAGGAACTTCATATATTTCACCTATAAATTCTATATATTCCCAGCCGGTAAGATTTTCATAAATCTCACCACCTTCAGGAACATAACCTATTTTCTTTTTATAGTCGATCTCATCCCTAGATATCTTCTCACCAAAAATCTCAATCTCGCCTTCATAATTATATATCATACCCAAAAGTATCTTAATTGTTGTAGTTTTCCCTGCCCCATTGGGACCTATATACCCGATGATCTGTCCAGGTTTTATCTCCAGATCTATCCCTTTCAAAACATCATCCCCACCATAATTCATGCGGATATTATGCAATTTTATTACTGGTTCATCATACATAAGAATTTCCTCTATTATTTTTATGCTATTAATTATAATGTAGATTATTTTGTAAATCTTTTTTTTTGTTGAT
>JAVCCT010000266.1 GCA_030765325.1 Candidatus Stygibacter frigidus
ATTACATTACATTTATTCGCGTAATTTAGCGTTTTTAGCGGTTAAAAAAATCTTACATTACATTATCCGTATAATCCGTGTAATCCCTGGCATCAGCGTTCTATCTCTCTCCCACACCTCTGCCAGATCCCAGAAGTCTTGCCCGAAATACGTTCAGAACTCCTGAATCCTTACCTTCTACGACAAATAGCACCCAGCCAAGTCAGGACTTTTGAACGGTACTCCGGATAAGAGTTCTGGGCGGCAGTTTAAATTAACCAGCCCCTGCCGTCTTTTGCGCCCCACTTCCAGAGTACCGCCAGCGGTGCACATCTGACTAATTAAGAGTCTTACATTACATTATCCGTGCCAATCCGTGTAATCCGTGGCAATATAAAGCCGGCTTCCACTTAGCCCACAGTTCACCATTGCGAAGGATAAGACCATTCGCAAGGTAAAAATCTACTACCTCCTGCCGGATCCCAGAAGTCCTGCCCGAAATACGTTCAGAACTCCTGAATCCTTATTATTACATTACATTTATTCGCGTAATTTAGCGTTTTTAGCGGTTAAAAAAATCTTACATTACATTTGTCAGTGTCGTCAGTGTTGTCAGTGGTTATGATCTGTTATTAATATGGGTGGTGCTGGAAAGAGGAATCGAACCTCCGACCTACTGATTACGAATCAGTTGCTCTACCGGGCTGAGCTATTCCAGCACGGGAGCAGGATTTTTTTGTAATGCTTCTCAGTCAAGAATCTTTTTTTATGCAGGCTGAAAGAGAGTTATCAGTTTATAAAATGAATTTCTGGGTGCTTAAAAGTTTTTTTTCTTGCATAAGATATTGTGTTGTGCAATAAATGCATTTGTCAAGGAGGCAGTCTATGCGACGGATAATAATATTTTTTATTTTTCTGAGTACTTTAGCATTATTTGGTGTGGGAGTTCAGGAAGCGAGTAGTATATTCAGTAAAACAGTGACAATTGAGGACTTTGATAATTCACCCCCGGAACTGTTATCCTGGCGAAATCTGGACACAGAACCAGATGGCTGGGAATATACACAAAATTTTGGCTATAATAACACATCTGTAGCATTACATTTATTTGGTAACACAGCCAAGCGGATGGGGTTTTATCCAGTGACTGTCGATAGTAGGGACGTGTGGCAGTCAGCGGTTTATATAGTTAATGTGGGCGATACGATCGGGATAGGGTTTTATGATAATTTCCATGTGTTATTTTATTCAATCGCAGGCAGTTCCTGTCTAAATATTGACGATTGGGTAACCTGCTATCAGGGGATATATAGTAATGATGAGTGGCATGAAGTAAATTTTCCGGTAGCTGATGACTGGCAGGCAAGATATAATTATCTGCCCAGCATTAAAGGCATAGTATTTATCAATAACCGAGGAAATTATGGAAATGTGTATTTTGATGAAATACGCAATATGACTACCCTGCTGCCGGAAGCACCTGTTCCCGACATCAGTTATGAAATCCTGGAAGTGCGTGATAATAGAGACGGCAGTCGTAGTGTGGTGGTTCATTTTGAGAGCGAAGTGATAGATGATGATTCAGACTCGCTGTCGTATTACTGGCAAATGGGTGATAACACGGTGATGGAGGAAGCAGAATTTGATTATACCTACCGAATAACTGATGATCATCCTTATTCCGTATCATTGAAAGTAACTGATGATACGGGTTTAGAGGGCTATGCTTCGTGCGTGATAGAAGTTAATGAAGGCAGCAGCAGTTTGCCCCTGACCATGAACTTTACGGGTGATATAATTCTGGCACGGGAAATAAACAATATTATCAATGGCTATGGATATGAGGCTATTTTTGATTCTACCAAGTCAATATTAGGAGATGCGGCAGATATTACAGTGAGTAATCTGGAATGTCCTTTAACAGACTCCAATACCCATCATCCCACCAAGACAATTTATTTTAAAGGACAGGAATCAAGTGCAGAAGGTCTTGCCTATGCCGGGATTGATATTGTCACACTGGCAAATAATCATATACTGGATTATATGGAAGAGGGTATCACTGACACTCAGGCAGCTCTCAATTCAGCGGGAGTACTCTATTCAGGAGCAGGATTAAATTCTTATGAGGCTTACCGTCCAATCCTTTATAATCGCAAGGGAATAAACCTGGCATTTCTGGCATCATCAGATCGCACGGGTCAATATAATAATTATCAGCCTTATTTGAATTGCGGATATGATAAAGCAGGATTTGCTTATCTAACGAAGTATTACATGCAAAAGCAGATAAATGAAGTGAGACAGGTGAGTGACCTGGTGATCATGGAGCTGCATTGCGGAAGTGAATATTCCACGGGACCAGGTTCAAATTATGACAGCCTGCCGGAAGAATGGTATCTGGAGCCGAACCCGGAAGATGATAATTACAGCTGGCGAAATGACGTCCCTCAAGCGTGGGATATGGAATACCGTCATTATGCTGTGGATGCCGGAGCTGATCTGGTTATCTGCCATCATCCACATATAGTACAGGGTTTTGAGGTTTATAATGGTACTCTGATCGCCCACTCGCTGGGTAATTTTATTTTTGATCTTTCCTATACTGAAACCATGCCAACCTGTATCTTATATGCAGAAGCAGGGGCAGACGGTTTTGAAAGGTTTTATGTGAAGCCCTGCTATATAGATGATAATATTACAGTTCCCGCAGAAGGGGAACTGGGGCTTTATATTCTTGATCATCTTGCACAGAAATCAAAAGAGCTGCAAACTTATCTTGATATAGATCGTGATGCAATTCAGGCAGAGATCGTGCTTGATACTTTATCTATGCCCCAATATTCACATAATTTTATAGAATTTAATGATCTGGAATTCAGGGATGAGTATTATACGACAGGGCCTGCCCTGCTTCATAAGGTGGGATCAATTTCGGCATTGAATACCATTGATCAGGGAACAAACTGGGAATTCAGGTTAGGCAGAGAGATTGTTTATCATGGAAATTTTGAGGCGGAAGGATGCAGTGAATGGGCTATCAATTCCAGTCATGAATGGCTGACCCAGGAAGAGCCCTATATGGGAGATAATTGCCTCTGCATTGAGCTGGAATCATCTGCCGGGGATAATATCATCACTAATCTGGAAGGCAGAATCAAGCTGTATGATGATGTGGATTACTCACTACACGGGTATATCCGCACCAGTAATACAGAAGATGCCGAGGTGCAGATCAGAACATATGCTAATAGAACCGGGGGAAATTATATTAACATGTTTGGCACCCCGCCTCTGGATGGAGATAATCCCTGGACTTATGTATGGGCAGATATTCCTGAGCTAGAGTATAATGAAAGGTATATAGACTATCGGTCAACGGTATATCCTCCGCAAGAAGATATTAGTCAGGGATATTTTGATAATGTGGGACTGATAGGCTGGAGTGATTGGAAACCCTTTAATGGCTCCGCTGTCGAAGTGGATAGTCCTAATGAATATTATTATATCGAGATGCGAACTACTGATGAAGTGCAAACTATCACATGGACTTATACGGAAAAGAATTATGGTTTTATACCTGTTCTTGAGTCTTTTACCTCACCAGGTGAGATAGCAAAAGCAGTATTGAATAATAATTATCCTAATCCCTTTAATCCTGAGACCAAAATAGCTTTTACCTTGAATCAGCCGGCGAATAAGGCAAAGATAGATATCTATAATATCAGAGGTCAGAAAGTAAACAGCCTGCCAGTAGAGATCAATAGAGGAGCAGGCAATTACAGCGTAATCTGGCAGGGAGATAATGAAAGGGGCGTTTCTGTGGGCAGCGGAGTGTATTTTTATCGGCTGGCAATTGATGGGCAGCATATATCAGCAGGAAAGTGCTTATTATTAAAATAAAATAGTATAGGGAGTAATCGTGAGGAAATTAGTATTAAGTGTTGGGGTTTTCCTTTTGCTCGGTGAATTATTCTGCTGTACATTAGGCGTGATAAATGGATCCGCAACAGCAGATGGACGTCCCATAATCTGGAAATCAAGGGAAGCAGGGTATAATGTGCAGGTGACTCACGAAGATGGTTATACTTACGAATATATCGGTTCAGGTAATAGCGGATCAGAATATGTGTGGATGGGCATGAATGAAACCGGATTGGCAATTGCTAATGCCCTTTCTGGTGATCTGCATAGATTACCTGGCAATGGTGACTGCATGCTGCAGGCATTGCGTAATTATTCCACTGTAGTAGAATTTATTGCTTTTCTGGACAGCACAAATGTATCGGGTAGAGAAACCCATACTAATTATGTGATGATGGATGCCACGGGAAGAGCTGTGGTTCTGGAAGTGGCACCTAATGATTACTGGTTATATGATACTGCGGATACGCAAAATGGCTTTCTGATCAGAGACAATTTTTCTATTGCCGGGGGCGGGACTCCTACCATCAGATATACGATGATGAATAATGTTCTTGCGGATCTGGCTGATGCTGGTAGTATTGAATGGGAAGATTTATTTCCGCAGATCATAAGAGGTTTTTATGACGAGGAAGAGAACCTGCTGGATGTGCCCTATCCTGGCAGGTGGAATATTGATTCCAATTATGGATACCTTTCCACTGCCTATAGTAATAATGGAAACAGCTTTTCATCCGTAGCGATCATGCATGGAGCAGCACCTGATGAACCTGCCTGGCTTAGCACCATGTGGACAAATCTGGGCGCACCCGTATGCGGAATAGCTCTGCCCTATTGGGCAGTATGCCATGTAGTGCCTCAACCAGCATCAGGTGACCCATCGGTTCCATTGACGAATCGAGCTACTCAGATCAGACCACTTATCTATAATACCTCACCAGCAAATTATGCTGACTCCTGGATGTTAAGCAATGCTGACAGTACTGGCTACTGGGACACGATACTGCCATTTGAGGAAGAACAATTTGCTGAGATAAATGACCTGAGAGATGAGTGGATAAATACTCCACCCACGATAAATGAACTGCAGCAACTGGAAAATCAGATCTGTGATGAAGGGTATCAACTGGTAATGGACTGGGATCTGCAACCGAACGTAACTGCAAATTTTGAAGCTGATATTACTCAAGGAGAAGCTCCTCTTTTAGTTCATTTCTCTGATCTTTCTTTACATGCTCCCGATTCCCTTGGCTGGTCTTTTAATGGTGACGAAGTTATTGATTCTATCATGGTTGACAGTCTGGGACTGGGAATTGACTGGGTTTATGAAGAACCAGGAGAATATACAGTAACGCTGATAGCAGCCAAAGATGAAATGGTAGATACCCGGACTATTGAGGATTATATCATTGTAAATTATCCTGATGTAACTTATCTGACGGCGTCTAAAGATACTATTGTGTGCGATCTGGATGATGATCTTGATGAAGAAGTTACTATCTATAATATTGGAGATTATCCAGTGACTTTGCAGGACATCTATTTTACGACTTTGGAGGGCTATCCTCATCCTGAGCCTGTATTATTCTATTGGAGTTTCATTGATGAACTGGATCTGCCTCTGGTAATGGCTGCGGGAGATAGTTGCCAGTTATTGATCATACCAGAGATGTTAGTAAGGGATTACTGGGGAGAAACGATGATCTTTGAAGCTGATCTGGATACTCTTAATATTCCCTGCCTTTATGATGAAGACCTCTGGAATATTGGCGATGAAGATGAAGATGCCATTGCGCCTGCGAAACCATACCTCAGGAATTATCCTAATCCTTTTAATCCCAGCACTACGGTATCATTCTACGTTCCACAGTCTGGCATGGTGCAACTTGCTGTCTATAACCAAAAGGGGCAAAAGGTGAGAACCCTGCTTGACCAGGTTATGGATAAAGGAGATAATGAGATATCCTGGTCAGGAAGAAATGATCAGGGAGAAAGCTGCAGTTCAGGTATTTACTTCATTAAATTTTGCCTTGAAGAAAGAACAATGCTTATCAAAAGGTGTGTTCTACTGAAATAGTTAAGTTGACATCATGAGAAAGGGATAAATTTTTGCCTGATCAGAAAGAAAGAAGGTGAATGTGATGAAGAAAATAATATTACTTAGTATTTTATTAGTCCTGACAATCGTGATAATGGCAGACCCGCCAACAGGATATTATGATGGCTGCGATGGACTGATAGGCGATCAATTAAAAACTGCTTTGCATAATATAATCAAAGATCATGTGGAATATTCTTATAATGCTCTGCGGGATTATATATTACCCAATACAGATCAGGATATTAATAATAGCGATAATGTGATCCTGCTCTATACAGGCTGGTCAAGACCTATTGCTGAATTTGGTGGAGATGTGGACGAATGGAATCGTGAACATGTGTGGGCAAAATCCCATGGAGACTTTGGTAATAATCCTCCCTGCGGAACTGATGCGCATCATTTACGTCCTACTGATGTGAGCGTGAATAGCCGCAGAGGCAATCTTGATTTTGATAATGGTGGCAATCTGTATATAGATGGAGATGGCGATACGGGCTGCCATTATGACAGCGATAGCTGGGAACCACGCGATGAAGTGAAAGGCGACGTGGCAAGGATGATATTTTATATGACAGTTCGCTATGAAGGTGACTCAGGGGAACTTGATCTGGAAATGGTGGATGAAGTGAATACGGGTCCAGCACCGGAATTTGGCAAGATGAGCACACTATTAGAATGGAATTTTCAAGACCCGCCTGATGCCTGGGAAATGAGACGCAATGATCGCGTATATGAATATCAGGAAAACAGAAACCCCTTTATAGATCATCCGGAATATGTCTCCCGCATCTGGTATGGAACCGGCTCAGAGAATACTACTATTGCTCCAGTTACGAATATTGAACTGTATCCTAATCCTTTTAATCCTACCTTGAACCTATCCTGTATGCTGCCTGAAGAAGATTTATTAAGTGTGAATATCTATAATCAGAAAGGGCAATTGATCGATAAAATAGCAAATGGTGTTCAGCCTTCCGGGTTATGGAGATATACCTGGGAGAATAATAACCTGCCAACTGGAATTTATCTGATCAGATTTTCTTCAGGACAATTTTCTGAAACCCAGAAGATAATACTGCTTAAGTAAAAAAATATTAAGTTAAGATGCGAATGTCCAGATGTATCGGGAACTTAAGATTTTTTGGGGAGAAAGTAACTAAATCTAAGTCAGGACTTCTGAACCGTACTCGGGGTAGGAGTTCTGAACGACAGTTTAAAGTACTCAGCCTCTGCCGGATCCCAGAAGTCCTGCCCGAAATACGTTCAGAACTCCTGAATCCTTACCCTTACATCCACCACCCAACCAAGCCAAGACTTCCGTACTCGGGGTAGGAGTTCTGAACGACAGTTTATTATAACGGATCGCCAGAAGTCCTGTCCTGAGTACAGTTCAGAACTCCTGCTTAGCTGGTGGGAAGTTAATAATCGCTTATTCGTCTATATCGTTTTCTATGCCCAAAAAATCGTCTGCTTCATTATCAGATATCTGTTCCAGAGAACGGAGTCTGCTATCCATAATGCGTGCTCTATCACTGGTTTTATCTAAAGTCCTGGATACCTTGCTAACCTGATCCTTCAGTCTTTCCATCACTTCACCAAAAAGGCGGAACTGCGTTTTAACTGCTGACAGATATTTCCATACTTCGCTGGCTTTCTTCTCAATCGCCAGAGTCTTAAATCCCATCCTGAGACTATTCATAATCGCTGATAAAGTGGTGGGACCAGCAATCACTACGCGGTATTTCTGCTGCATATTCTCCATCACTCCCGGGACGCGTAATACTTCTGAATATAGCCCTTCCGTGGGTAGGAACATGATAGCAAAATCTGTAGTCAGGGGAGGATTTATGTATTTATCTCTAATATCAGCTGCTGATTTCTGCACAGCTTTGATCAGCTCCGCTACTGCTTTATCAACCTCTGGTTTAACTCCATCCTTACTTACCTCCAATATCCTCAAATAGCTTTCCTGGGGGAATTTGGCATCTATAGGCAGCCAGAGGACTTCATCACTGCTACCAGGTAGCTTTATAGCGTAATCTACTCTTTCCTGGCTATTTGCTTTTACCTGCACATTCTCCTCAAACTGCTCTGGCGTGAGGATCTGTTCTAATATCGAACCCAGCTTTACTTCTCCCCAGGTTCCCCGTTCTTTCACATTTGTAAGTACGCGCTTAAGATCACCTACACCGTCAGCAAGGGTCTGCATTTTCCCTAAGTCCTTTTGAACCCTTTCCAATTGCTGTTCCACACGTGTGAAGGCTTCACCTATCCGCTTCTGAAGAGTTGACTGGAGCTTCTCTTCCACGGTCTCACGCATCTTTTCCAGTTTACTATCGATCATAGTGCGATTTTCTGATGATTGCTGTCTGTTATCTTTGACCATGTCATTCAAGCTTAGCCTGAATCTTTCCAGACTGTTTTCTATCAGAGTGGATTGTCTGCTGAAAGCATTCATTAATTCTTCGCGTAATACCTTTTCGTTTGTTTTACTTTCCTGCCTGTTTCTCTGCATTTCATCACGCAAGACCTTATCATAATTATTATCACTGCTTTTGGATTTTATCAGAAGCAGGATCAGGACCACAAAATTAAGCAGCAGTAAACCAATTATTGCATAATTCATATACTTTCCTTATTTATCATTATTAATAAGCTTGATAGCAGCATCCCAGGCACTATCAATACCTCTCAGGTACTTGTCATAGAAATCTACTTTAACCGGAACATCGGGATAAATAGTTTTTTCTCTACTGAGACTGCGATGAGGTCTTTTGAATACCTTGTGAGAAACACTCCCATCAATCCCGCTGTTTGGCAAACTAAAATATAGAATATCTCCATAAGAAGTAGGTTTCTGACCCATAGGCTCGCCTATTACTATTCCCAGATCGTTATCATAGGCAATTGTGACCATATCTCCTGCACTGCTGAAAGTTCCATAATCAGTGAGGAAATATAGCTTACCATCAAACTTATGATTAGATACCGGCAGGTAAAATCCGCTATCTCTGTTCCTGATAATGGAGAAATAATCTTCCTTCATATCCAGATCAAGATCATAATAATAAGGCAGTTTGGCTTCCACTCCGAAATCTTCCTGCAACCGTTTCAGATAGTAATCTACTATGTCAGCGTAATAATGCTGCATCAATTGAGAAAGCTTAATCCCGGTAGTAATTGGAGAAATCGGCTTCTCTAATTTGATATGGTCATAGAACTGGTTGGCAAGGATACTGTTTCCTCCTCCGTTATTCCTCAAATCAATCACCAGATTATCAATCTTCTGCTGATATATATCGGAAAACATCCTCTCCAGGAAAATACGGAAATCTCCACCTCTTTCCTCAATATCTCTGTGATAATCATCAAATTCATTATCAGGAATAATACTGGATTTGTGATACATTCTCACTGTCTGAAGATCATTGAATTCATTGAATTGAAAGTAGCAGGTTATTATCTCAGGTAATATCTTATAGGAAAATAGATCACTATTATATGCAGTCACAGGATGTTCTGCAGGTTTCAACCAGGTTACTTCAGTGGAATTCTCCAGGTCGAGCAATCTTGCCTGCCCGTCCATATCCACTACAATCTGGATAGTTTCTTCCTGATCTATCACGTCTGTAAGCAGCAAAAAGCCCACCATATTCATAAGGTTGGTTAACTGGTAGCGTTTCCAGTAGCGGTTTTCTGCTGAAACATAAGGTCCCAGCTTCTTCTCAAGACTATCTGCGGACACTTTGCCTACCCGTAATACTTTCTTGCCAATCAGATTAAGATCAAGCCCCTGATTCACATTGGAGATATATAGATCATCCCCTGACCATGACATTACCACTGGAACCCGCAGATCACCAAAGCCATCTGCATAATATATTTGAGTGTGTCCATCATTTAATTGAGACACAAATTTCTGGAGCATGACCGCAAAGATTTGTTTATTAACAACCAGTTCCAGACTACCGGCAAAGAGTTGCTTTTTCCTGATAAATTGCTGCTCAGGTATTTCATCAAATAAAGCAGGATGAGAATCTTCCAGTAATTTACATAAATAAAAGAAATCCTGCTGAAATTTATTGTAGTTTTTTACGCTATCCCAGTCAAAATCTATATAGAAGGGTTCTTCTGCCCAACAAATAGCTGCTATCAAAAGGAATATGATAAGTAGTTTAGTTTTCACTCTCTTCCATTTTCATTTAAACTATTCCCTTATTGATCAGCTCTCACGAAGGGATTCTCCCGCTTTTCAATACCTACGCGGGTTTCTTCCATATGACCCGGAAAAACCATGGTCATATCAGCTAATACATAGATCTTTGTTTTTATTGAGTGCTTAAGGAGCTCAAAATCTCCATCAGGGAAATCTGTTCTACCAATACTGCCCTTAAATAAAGTGTCTCCTGCAAATAGCAGAAAATCATACAATAGGCATATCCCGCCTGCCGTGTGACCTGGCGTGTGGATCACTTCCAGTTCCTTTTTTCCTAACCTGATCCTGTCACCAGATTCCAATAGTCGATCAGCAGCAGGTGAGATGATTTCCTCTCCCATATAGCTGCTCAAATTCTGTCTTGGGTCAATTAGCTTGATGGCATCAGCAGAGTGGATATATATAGGTACATCCCATTTATCATGGAAATATTTATTTCCTCCTATATGATCAACATGCCCATGAGTATTTACGATTGCTGTCATGTTTAAACTATTAGTATTCACATAGTTGATAATATCTTCTGAAGCTGCGGCGGGATCAATCAAGAGCGCTTCTCGGCTATCCTTATCCCAAACCAGATACGTATTAGTACCAAATTCTGGTAGTATGTTAAATCTTTTTAAGTCCATTTTATTCTCCAATCTATTTTATCATCAAATCTTCTACTTCTTCTGGAGTATATTTTTCCAACTTGATGATATTATTCAAAGCAAAATTCTTCCCCCAGCCTACTTCAGATATTCCATCTACTTTGTTATTATAACGCAATACAATCCTGGCAGCCATCTCAATTTCCGTATTATCTATCTCGCCATCCTTACAGATGATACCCAGGGGACCATGATAATCTACTGCTTTCACTACAAGCTCACCTACGGGCATTAGCGATAAATGTTCATTCTCTGCCATATTCCTGCCTACAACCAGTCTGGTGTTATCATTCAATCTGAAATGCCGACCGTAGTTGAGATATTTGATATTCTTATCATTGATCTGGTCATGTTCCAAGAGATCTTTCAATTTGCGGGAATATTTAATATCTGTGAGTTTGCACCCCCCGGCTGGAGATTGAAATTCTTCTACTCCGTATTCTCGCGCCAGCTCGATCTGGCGGTATCTCCCTCTGCCCTGTATATCCAGAAGCTCTGCCTTATCTACCCAACCTTCTCTGATTGGCAAAGTGTCTGAGAGAAATCTCTGGCAAAGCGGTCTCACCAGCAGATCTTTCACTCCACTCAATTTTGCTACTGCATTCATAGAATCCTTTCGTTGTGATTTGGGACGCTGCCCCAATACTTCTCCTGATATCAAAAAGTCTGCTCCATATTCCTTCATCATCTCTGCTGCTTTTCTGAACATAAATCCATGACAATCCACGCAGGGATTCATGTTCTTGCCATAACCGTAACGCGGATTTTTCAATACATGCAGATATTCGGGCATCACATTGATTACTTTCAGGTCTATTGCATTAGATTGTGCAGCTTTCAGTGCGGAGGTGGCTTCAAAAAAAGGTGTCTCAAAAAATACTGGTATCACTTGATATCCCAGCTTTTCCATATGTTTCACGGCTAATATACTATCAAGTCCCCCTGAAAATAATGCCAGACATTTATGCTCTCTGTTCATTTTATCCCCTTATGTTTCATCAATTAGCCAATATTGTTAGTAAAGCAATTTCGTAAATGTAAATCTCACTCGTGAGTTACAGTATCTCAAATTTACGCAGATTAACTATGAGAATTATAGCTATTTCTTTTACCATAAATACGAGGGGCACAGCAAAAAGCATACCCAGAAATCCTAAGGTATAACCACCAGCTAAAACGGTCAGTAAGATTATCATCGGGTGCATTTCCATGCTTCTTGCCATCACAAATGGATAGATAAATCTGTTTTCCAGAAATTGCACTATCTGTAAGGCGATTATGGCAGAAATGATCATTACCAGGGGAGAACCACTAAGCAATATCGATATCGTAGCTGCCACTATACCGACTGCGGGACCCAGATAGGGGATCACATTACCAATACCGGCAATCAATCCTACCACAATTGAATAGGGCACACCCACGATTATCATGGCGATGGAAGACATCACTGCCACTATCAGCATCTCCAGCATCATCGCTCGGAAAAAGGTCTTTAATACGCTATCTGATCTTTCTGCTATTATCACGGTTAATTCAAAGTATTGATTGGGGATTAGTTTAAAGAGATATTGCCGAAATTGTTCCCGGTCTTTTAAGAAGAAGAAGCCTAAGGTAGGAACCATAAATAGAAAGGTGAATAAATTAAACATCTTACCAGCATATAGACTTATCTTATGTGGTATATCAGTCACAACCCTTTGCATATAGTACAGAAATCCCTGGAATAATTTATCCAGATCAAAAAGACCCGTTTTATCAGTAAATTCTATTAAGGGAGTAAAAAGTCTGCGGAACAATTCCACGTCGGTTATCCTGAATTCCTCAATACTTCCACTTTTGGAAGCTATATCAGTAATTTTACTACCCATATCCTGAAGCTGACTGCTTAATACTGGTACAACCAATATCCCACCTAATGCCAGCAGACCTGCTATTAATAAATATACAAGCAAAATCGCTACCCAGCGTTTAATCCGGTATTTCTCCATAAAATCTACAACTGGCTTTAGAAGATATGAAAATACTATTGCTCCTAAAACCATCCAAATTACACTCTGGTAGAATAAAAAAGCAAGTACGACTGCTCCTGCTGCCAGTAAACCAAAGATTATCCGGGTAATATTAATTC
>JAVCCT010000371.1 GCA_030765325.1 Candidatus Stygibacter frigidus
AGTTATTAATAAAATGATTCTGATTTTCATCTATTCTTCTTCAAGCAGTCTTTTTAATCTTTCTAATTCTTCTTCTGTATTTTGCCTTTGCCGTTTTAACTCCTGAAGTTCCTCAAACATTGGCAAATCTTCATATACAGAATTATCTTCACCCGGCAGGACATTTTCTACTATTACTCGCCTTTCTATCAAGGGAGATATAGTTTTATAATAACTATAGTAATCCTGCCTGTCATTAACCTTCTGTTCAGAGAATCTATCCAGAGTATAAACTATATTTAAACCGGCATTTATGCTACCCTTATCAAATACAAATTTGAGGGCTTCTTCCATGCGGAAGATACTGAATTGATAAGTAAAGTGTCTCGAATAGATATTTAATCCTGCATTGATATTCTCACCATCTACTTCACTGTATAAACTCAAAAACCTGGTAGGTTTAAAATCCACACCCAAAAAGATACCATTTAAATATTTTGCTATAGTGCCTTCACCTTTAAATCTTCTTAATCCCCAGCCCAAATAACCTGATAGTTCTATATATTCAAGACCTGTAATATTAGAAACCAATATTGCCGTTTTGGAAAGAACAGCAAAAGGCGAATTTTTGATCAGATCATCTTCGCTGCCCACCAGCCCTTCTGTATAATTTGGATGATTTCCATTTTCTACAGAAGAAAATACATTAGTAAGACCTATTGCAAGTTGTGGGATGCGTTTTTTTTCTTTAAGCAACTGCAATTTGAAGTTCATATAAGGAACCCCATAACTATTCAGTACAAAACCTACTTCACCGTAGTCATATAGACCCAGATTAATATTTGCAATAGCATTAAAAAAGATATCTGTTTTACCACTATTATTCACATTTGTGATCCCCGGAGCAAAAGCTACACTAATTGTTGCCATTTTATGTGGTAAAATATAAGCATCAGGGATATTTATTTTATTACCCTGTAAGCTATAAGGTATGGCAAATAATTGCGAACCCGTAATCATCAGAAAAAATATATATATCAGGACTTTCTTCATTTTATATCTGTCTCCCCATTTTTTTGAAGAAATAATTTCCTTATTCTCAAAGTCAAGTTATTTTTTATTATATGAGTAAATATATAAAGAAAATTAAAGGAGCTAAGGGAGAAAAAACAGCTTTACGCTATTTGAAAAAGCTGGGTTATAAAATAATTGAGCGTAATTTTCTTTGCAAAACAGGGGAAATAGATATAATCGCCTATGACCACAAAAATGAGGAGCTGTTATTTGTTGAAGTTCGCTTCAGGCAATCAGGTATAGATGATGCTATTGCCAGTATCAATTATAATAAACAACTCAGGATCATTAAGGCTGCCAGATATTACCTGCTGATCAATCCGGAATATTCTGAATCATTTACCCGTTTTGATGTAATTGCCCTATCTCATGACCCCCAAAACAAATGGGAGATCAAACACATCCTCGATGCCTTTCGCACCTGATTATTCCAGCAATCGCTCATCGAAATCATAACCGAGATATTTTTTCCAATCTACTTGTGTGGTTTCGCCATCATTATCATCTGAGCTATAAATTAATTTGTAATCTCCAGAAGTCAATTGGTCGATAAATATATATGTTGAATTTCTATCCATCCGATATTTCCATATTTCATAATTCTTCACAGTATATTTATTATAGTAATAAGCTGTGGCTCTTTCATCTTGAGAATAATCCGATGATTCCGAAAATTCATTTTCTCCCAGATTGGTTGTAAGCTTCCTAATTTCATAAGGTTTGCCACATTTTATGTATATCCTTCCCATATCAGATGTCCAACCCGGTTTGAAGTGGCTGTAAAACTGATTTGCATATTGAATTCTTGATTTTACCTGATCCAGGAATTCATTTTCTTCCGTAGCTGGATTGGGATCCTGAGAATACCAGAATTTATTCAAATAGTTTGATTTACCGTCTAAATTAAGAGTTTTAAACACATTTTTATCACTGCTGTTCATAAAATAACTTACAAGTTTGATATCGTCATCCAGCTCAGAGAAAAGTCTTATATTGACAGATTTTCTTGATTTCACACAGAAATAATCCTCTACCTGTTCCTTTCTGTAAGCTATTTTATCTCGATAATTCATGATCAGAGTATAATATCCATCTTCATAGCCTTCTAACAATATGCTATCCTGGATACTAATTATGTCTGCAATTTCACCGCTCAGTTCATTCTTTATTGAATCAATCAGAGTATCACCAGATTTCACTAATATTTCCTGTTCCAGTTGATATTTGCCGTTTTCATCTTCAAATAGATTCCTGATTTGCTGATAATATTCAAAATAACCATTTTCTGCCCGAAATGTATGATTGGGCATTACTTGAAAAAGTTGATCTCCCCGATGAAATTTTACCAGATAATCCGTGGTATCCCTATTCACAAAACTGCTTAATTCCAGATCACTTAATAATCCATCAATATCAAGAGGAACTAAGTCATATTGCCATAAATATGAACTTTCTGTGTGAGTATCAATAAAATCTACAGACAAATGAAAATCATAAGCAGGCAGGGTCAGAGTTATTTTATCCAGATACATTTCATCACTGAAAACCTTTGTTGCATCGCTGATGATCACTTTATTCGTAAAGGATTCATTCTTGATCGATTTTTCTCCCAGCATGATAGAGATATCCACAAATATCTCCGCTTCATATCCATATTGCTGTTTAATAAAATCAACTGCATTATAGGAAAACGAGTAATTGATCTCAACCTGAGTTTTGTTATCATCACCAAAAAAGCGATTACTGTCCACAAATATGCTTAATTGTTCAGCAAGTAGCATGCTGCTTATCAATAACAAAATTACTATTATAAAATTTCTCATAATATCTCCTAATTTAATTCCAATTTAGGTTGTTTACCGGTAAAATCAATTAATTCCTTTAAAAAAGCCTCTGTCAGCTTTATCTTTCGGTTTGTTTTACACAGCAATTTATTGAATTCCTTTGTTTTAAGATTGATCTCCAAAGTAATTGATTGTTCTGCATCTGAATTTATCATGATCAGATTACTTAAATCATCGTTGATCATTTTCTCTTCAAGATCCAGTTTCAATATTCCGGTTTGACCATTAGGGAAATCCTTAAGGTCATATATCCTGTCTGGTAATAATCTTGCTCCCCCATTATCTTGAGATTGGATTGAACCTTCGATCAGATAGGCACTTCCCTTAATAAGTTTTTTGATATGGCGTTGAAAGTTATCTTTATATAAACCTAATTCAAATTTTCCAGTCCTATCTTCCAATTCCACGATAGCATAGGGTTTATTATGTCTATTAGTTTTGGTTGATATAGAATTCACCAGCCCAGCCATTATAACACGATAAGAAACGTAACCTGCACTATCAAGCGAGGTGGCATCATAATTAACAACAGAATTGATTGTATTTTTATATTTCGCTAAAGGATGACCTGACCAGAAAAAGCCTAATACTTCCTTTTCCTTCTGCAAAATCTCATTAGAACTCCATTCCTGCATTTCTGGGAGTTTGGGCATTACTTCCACATTTTCCTCTTCTGCAAAATCCTCAAATAACGTCAATTGACCACGCATCTTCTCCTGATAAACTGAAGCTGCAAATTCTATTGCCTGTTCTACTACGCTATAATTCTGTGCTCTATTACCTTCCAGATCATCAAAGGCACCGGCGGCTATAAGGCTTTCTACCACCGCCTTATTTACCGTTTTGGAATCAGCCCTGGCACACAGATCCCAAATATCTTTATATGCACCATTTTCATTCCGTTCTTCAATTATTTTGCCCACTGCTGCCACACCCACATTCTTAATACCTTTCAAGCCATATAATATCTTATTCTCTTTCACAGAAAATTCCACTTCACTTAAATTGATATTGGGTGGAATTACTTCAATATCCATTCTTCGGCAAACTTCTATTTGACGTGGAATTTTTGCCGGGTCTTTTTCTTCAGACATTAATGCTGCCATAAATTCCACCGGGTAATGCGCCTTCAAATAAGCTGTTTGATAGGCAATATAAGCATAGCATGCTGCATGGCTCTTATTAAAAGCATATTGGGCAAAACTTTCAAATTCAGACCAGATGAGCTTGATCTTATCCAGCTTTACTCCATTATCCTGCGATCCTTTCTCAAATTTTACATACAGCTCTTCCATCTGCTTCTTTTTTTTCTTACTCATAGCTTTTCGCAATAATCCAGCTGTAGCACTGTCAAATAGAGCAAGATCTTTGGATACCTGCATCACCTGTTCCTGATAGACAAGCACACCATAGGTATCCTTCAATGATTTCTCCATTATTGGATGTGAATAAGAGATCATTTCCTTGCCATGTTTACGGTTAATGTATTTATCTATAAATTGCATGGGACCTGGTCTATATAGTGCCACCATGGCAATAATATCATCAAATCTATTGGGGTTTAACTTTTTTAGAAATTTCTTCATCCCATCTGATTCCAATTGAAATACTCCGTCAGTTTCTGCTCTGGATAATAATTCGTAAGTTTCTTTATCATCCAAATGCAGTTTCTCAATATTAAAAGTTATTTCATGATTCAACTTGATCAAATCAACAGTTTTTCGGATCAGAGTTAAGGTTTTTAAGCCTAGAAAATCCATTTTAAGCAATTTCAAATGCTCCAACCATTTACCTTCATACTGCACAAGAATTGTCCGTTCACCCTTGCCTTTTTGAGTACTCATTGCCAGAGGCACATAGTTACTCAAATCATTTGGAGCTATCACTACTCCCGCAGCATGGATACCTGTCTGGCGTATCAAACCTTCCAATACCTTACCTATCCGGTAAATGCGAGTATAAATGGGATTGCCATCTATCAATTGACGCAGCTCAAGATTCTCTTTATAGGCTTTCTCCAGCGTCATTTTGGCTTCGGCAGGTATCAGTTTGGCAAGTTTATTTGCTTCAGGAATGGAAACATCCAGAACTCTGGCAATATCACGCACCACCGTTTTGGCTCCCAAAGTTCCAAAAGTAATGATCTGGCACACACATTCACTGCCATATTTTTCATTCACATATTCAATTACGCGCTCTCTTCCTTCGGAATCAAAATCAATATCAATATCCGGCATTTCAGCTCTGCTCAAATTCAGGAATCTTTCAAATAAGAGATTATATTTCAACGGATCAAGCTCAGTGATCTCCAGTAGATATGACACAATACTCCCTGCTGCTGAGCCTCTGCCAGGTCCTACTGGAATATTCTCTGCCCGTGCGGCGTTTATAAAATCCCTTACGATCAGGAAATAATCATTAAACCCCATCTTATTAATGATCTGCAGCTCATAATCCAGTCGTTTCTGGATTTCTGGAGTTATTTCCTCATACCGTTTGGGTATAGCGTCGTAGCATAAAGATTTAAGATATTCTGCTGAATCATCATTATAATCAGGAGGTAACTGCATCTTGGGAAATAGAAATTTGTCATAATCAAGTTTAAGCTCTATTTGCTCTGCTATTTTCACAGTGTTATCATAAGCCTGCCCCAGCTCGGGAAACAGTGAACGCATCTCTAATTCACTTTTGAAGTACAACTGGTCTGTGCTATAGCGCATCCGGTTAATATCAGTTTCTTTTTTACCCATCTGAATACATAATAAGATGTCATGAGCTTCCCGATCTTCTTTATGCAGATAATGGCAGTCATTAGTAACCACCATTTCAGTATTAGTTTTTTCTGCCAAATCAATAAGTAAGGGTATGGCGGTCAGTTCTTTATCTATACCATGATTCTGCAGCTCTATATACAGATTATCTCCGAATATCTCTTTATATTCCATAAGTGAATTATAGGCATCTTCATTTCTGCCAGCTATAAGTAAAGAAGGGATTTCGCCTTTAATGCACGCTGTAAGACAGATAAGCCCTTCATGATATTGGCGTAGAAGATCCTTTGTAATCCTCGGTTTATGATAAAAACCGTCTCGAAATGATATTGTGCTCAGTTTACAGAGATTCTTATAACCTTGATGATTTTTTGCCAGAAGTACCAGATGATGTCTTGTCTGTTGCTTACTGTCTATATCATCATAATTTCCCCGAATTATATATGTTTCTATCCCGATGATTGGCTTGATACCCACTTTCTTGCAGGACAGATAAAAATCAATCGCCCCAAACATATTACCGTGATCTGTTATCGCTAGTGCTTCCATACCCATTTCCACAGCTAATTCCGCCATTCTGTCAACCCGACAAGCTCCATCTAACTTGCTGTATTGTGTATGATTATGTAAATGAACAAATGCCATTATTTTTCCCTTCTAAGTTTCTCTATGTGTGAAATATTGTTCGCTTGCTTATCTTGTCAAAGAAAATCAAAATATAAATTTCGCAGCTTTCACATTTTTCACCAATTACCAAACTTAACCGTTATCTGAAGTCTTGAATATCAAAGAATCGGGTAATTTGATATTGAATAACTTAAAGGAATAATTCCAGTAATACTCCTGACGGGTATAACGAAATTCTAATTGCCAGCAATGCAGTTCCCGCAATAATGTAAATGTCTGGTTTACCATCTTTTTCTCATTTATATCATAATAATTACTGTAACTGAAATTCCAGTTCTTTGTCAATTGAGCAGTAAAAGAACTCTTTAAATTACTCGTATAATCATGACTTTCATAGCTGCTTTGAGTAAGCCGATAGCTATGTGTAACGCTTAATGACCAGCTGTTTTCTTCCCTCTGCAAGTCTGCTATCTCTTCCAGTGTAGTATATTCTTCTTCGGTTTCCATACTAACGCTGTCTGCCAGCATGAATTGATTGCTGGTAAAGGGATTTGATTCAATTGGAAAATATTCTGCATAGCTGGCATTACCGCCTATACGCAGTTTGGTATTTACATTAAAATTCCAGTTACTCACTCCCCAATTCCACTTGAACATATCGCTGAAATTTAATTTTGGGTCATACACGTCCTGCGTGATACTGCCATTAGGCTCAATGCTCAGATCAATTATTCCCAGCGTTATACTCTCTGGATTCAAATCTATGGAATGTGATAAACTGCTAAAACCTTTCCCGTCATTATAGCCTGTATTTTTATTCTCAAAATCATAGCTGATGCTCGAAGATACTTTAAATAAATCATTGATGTTTTTTTCTTTCCTGCCTTCTGTTTCCCGTAATTTCAATTGCCAGGTATTACCGAGTGAAAAACTTACTTTTTGCTGTTTATCACCAGATGATACTGAATATCCACTAAGATTTCTAAGATTATCATTCTCAGAGAAATCCGGC
>JAVCCT010000379.1 GCA_030765325.1 Candidatus Stygibacter frigidus
TATTTGAGATCAAGGACAGCTTTGTTAGAGGTTTTTTGTATGGCGAAAGCGGTGTTCACAAGCTTGCTGCGGAATTGCCTGAGGAAACTAAAGCAAACCATTCGCAGAGGCTGGTTGAGGTTAAGTGCGAAATAGCGATAAGTATCTTTCCTGCAATACTCGGTTGTATTGTGGAAGATGCCATCGAGTCCAGGAAAAAGCTCCCAGATTCTTCCTGGCATCAAGCCTTTAAGCTATTAGTTACCGGAAATGAAAAACCGGTGCGAACAATCAGGGAGAAAAACAATAAAATTATTATGGAGGATTACCCAACCACCCTGCAAACAACTGCCTGGCAACTGGTACTACAAGGTAATATTGACCCCTTTATTCTCAAGAGAATGCGAGATAATATGTTTAAACTGGAAGAATAAATTGAGGGATAAACGAAAACTTGACAGGTGAATCGTAAGTTAATAGTGAAGAGAATAATTGAAAATTGATTATAGGGGTATGTATCTCTCAAAAAGGGCAAAAAAGTAAGTTTTTGCTGTAATTAATATTATTGCAGGGATTTATGACCTTACTTTTTTCTTACTTTTCCTTACTTTCCTTACTCTTTTCCATTTATTGTCGTGAGTTGGAAGAAGTGAGAATCTGGTATTTCATTAAAATTGTTCGCGTTTGTTCGCGGCTAAAATAATCTTATATTACATTATCAGTGTTCATCCGTGTAATCCGGGGCTATAAAAAAAGAAATTATCAACCACTAACGCCACTAAATGACACTAAAGAATGTAATGTAAGAATAAAGAAATTCAGCCGCGAACAAAAGAAATGTGGATTGCTGGACTGCATGACTTAAAGACTAAAAAATAATAAATTCTTCTCTGTGTTCTCAGTGTCCTCTGTGGTTCAAAATCTTACATTACATATAATTTTACATTTGCTTTTATTCTTCCTCTCCCAGACCCGGGATGGACAGGTCACACAGGAATGTCAATGATTATATTTCAATGCGGAAACAAGCACCAGAAGGAGTGTTTTTTACTGTGAGGCTTCCTTTCATATTGTTTTCTATAATAACTTTGGACATGTATAAGCCTAGGCCAGTCCCTTTTTCGCGGGATTTAGTTGAGAAGTAGGGATTGAATATTTTAGAAATAACATCTGTTTTTATACCCCCTGCATTGTCTTGGATTGTTAGTATTGCGCGTTTAGATCGAGGAGAAATAAATGATTTGATCAGGATTGCGGGACTTTTCGCTTGTCTTTCTTCCAGGGCATCTCTGGCGTTATTGATGATATTCATCACTACCTGACTATAATAATTTGGAAAACCATGAATAGTTACATCCTTCAGATTCATTTCCACTTTAATATTGCTCTGCTTGAGAGAATGCTCTACGAAGCGCATGGTTTTTTGAACAATATCTTTGAGGTTAAAATCATCAGCGATTAATTCAGGACGAAAGAAATCTCTGAAATCATTTATAGTATTATTCATAAATTCTACTAATTCAAGGGTACTTTGACAATTCCTCTCGAGAAAATCCTCGTCAAATTCGTCAAATTCCCAGCCATCCAGCAGATTTTGGGTAATCAGACTAATGCCATTAAGCGGCTGCCGCCACTGATGAGCGATGCAAGCCAGCATTTCTCCCATTGATGCCTGCTTGGATTGCAGCATTAGCATTTGATCTTTCTGCCGCATGATCTCTAATTGCTTTTCAAGTTTCTTTTGCAAATCAACATTAAGTGTTTTTAGTTTTCTTTTCTGGCTCTGGATAAGCTTATTTTTGTTTTTTAATTCAATATTACGCAGGCGGAAAATCTCATTTTCTTTTTCTTTTTCCTTGATCTCAAAATCTTTCTTGAGTTCAGCTATTTGTTTCTGAGTATCTTCCTGGGACATTTCCTGCACTGCATTAGTATATTTACGATAATTTTCAAGTCCCAGTTTGTAATCACCAGTAAGTTCATAATAATCCGTGGCAATTGCATATAAACTTTTAGCCAGTGGTTTTGCACCTATCTCCTGAGAAATCGTGATCCCTTCCTGAAAAGCAGCCAGCGCCTTTGGAAGCCAGTCCGCTTCTAAATACAATCGGGCAAGCGTAGAAAGACAGTGGCATATCCCCCATCTATCTTTGATCTCTCTTTTGATAGACAAAGCATTTTCTATTTGTGATAATGCTTCCTCCTGCCTGCTGGTACCCAAATAGCAATTAGCAAGATTCAAATAAGAATTTGCCATAAGTTTTAAATTGCTTTCATTTCTAAAGGTTGAAAGTGCTTTCTGTAAATATTCTTCTGCCTGTTTAAAATCACCCACCTTCAAATAGCAGATACCAATATTATTGATAACATTAGCAGCATCGAGTCCGGTAGTATCCTTTAGAAACGAAAAGCCCTTCTGATATGTTTCCACTGCCGTATTATAATCTTCCTCAATCCAGTAGATCATGCCGATATTATTATAGGCGTTAAAAAGCAGTTTTTTATCCTTTAATTCCTCAGCTATCTGCTTCAGCTTTATATATTCATCTAATGCCTGGGAATAGTTTCCCTGATACCAGTGAATAGTCCCTCTATAATTACTGATCTTTGCTGACATACGCCGATCCTGTAACCGATTGGCAATCTCTTCTGCCGGGTCTAATGTCTCCCAGGCTATCTTATAATTTCCCAAATGAGAATGCACATCAGAAAGCAGAAGATAGCATTTGAATTGCTTTTCCAGATCATTATTAATGATGTATTTCATCATTAATTTCTGAACCTTCTTCTGAACCAGTTCAGGGGCTTCTTGAATTTTATGAGCAAGTTTCTGAAACATATCTTCTCTTGGCATAGGCTACCTCCTATAATTATATATTTCCTAATTTATAATAATTAAGTCAAGATAAATAGAATTAAATCTTTATCTGGCATCCCCCTGTTTTTCTGAAATCTGCTATAGATATATCATTAATATATAGATGGTTAGTCGCGTTTAGCTAGA
>JAVCCT010000145.1 GCA_030765325.1 Candidatus Stygibacter frigidus
CAACTGTGACTTTCCAGATTTTATTATGGAAAGATGGCCAGTATTTAATGTGGCTGACAGTTCAATAGTGATCGGAGTAAGTTTGCTTGTTCTTTATTATCTATTTTTTGATAGAGAGCACAAAGAACAAAAAGCAGAAAATTAGAATCAAAGAAACAATAAACATTGGAGGAAAGATGAAAATCTGGAAGTCTTCCAGACTTATTTTATTAGTATTAATAATGCTGTTACCAGCATTGATGTCAGCCGTATCTGTATATGAAATCCAATATACTGATGATTCTTCTGGTGATTCACCCCTTTATGGACAGACAATAACCGTAAGCGGAATCGTGACAGCCACTGGATATTATTCGTCAGGAAACAGTAACCGTTTTTTTATCAGTGATCCCGAAGGTGGAGCCTGGAAAGGAGTATTCTGCTTCAATTATGATTATATTGTGGAAGTGGGTGACGAAGTGGAATTTACAGCCACTGTAGATGAATATTTTGGATTCACAGAGCTCAGCAATCTAAATAATCTTAATATACTTAGTACTGGTAATCCAGTACCTGAGCCGGTGGAAGCCACTACTCATGATATTGCCAATGAAGAAGCCTATGAAGGCTGTCTGGTGAAAGTTAGTATGGCAGAAGTGAGTGGAACTCCCAATAATTATGGGGAATGGTATGTAGATGACAGCAGCGGAGAATGCCAGATCGATGATGGAATATATTCATATGGTACAGTTCATATGGGAGATCAGTTCTATTATGTAATGGGTGTAGTGGATTATAATTTTAATGAATATGGTATAAATCCCAGAAGTGCAGCAGATTTTATTGCTATGGGAGATCCCATCATTGAATCCGTAAGCACAAATCCCACCTTTCCAACAGTAGATCAGGAGATTGATGTATTGGCAAGTATTGTGGATTATGATGGTATTATTACATCAGCAGATATTACCTGGCGTGTGATGAGCGAAACTACTGGTAACTGGCATACAAATCAAATGAGTCCAATTCCTGGTGATATTTATAAATATACTCTTGATGGGCTTGCTAATCGGGAATATTATTATGAATTCAGTATAGCTGCAGAAGATAATGATGGTAATGGAGTAGAAACAGGAATTACCACAATCACGATCATTGATGATTCGATATTTCTGGATGAGATCAGTCTGATGAATACTCCCTTAGCAGGTGATAGTCTGCTGGTTGCAGCCGTGGTTATTGACCCATTTATGGCGAATTTGCAGGTTTCACTACTATATACGCGAGATTACAGTAGTGATGAATATCTTGTGCCCATGATGCAGGCCAGCTCTGATGTTAATTTGTGGCTTGGTGAGATACCTGGTCAATCATCAGGAACAGAGCTTTATATTGGAATCTATGCAGTGAATGACAGTATGGAAGTATATTATTATGATCAGCTTAGCTATCTCTATCCTGTGAAAGATCACGAAGCAATACTCAAGGTGGAACCACATCCTTTTGACCCTTATCAGCGGGACACAGATCCAGATAATGATACTATGCAGATAGAATTCATGGCTCAGCGAGGAGATCGAGCGATCATGCGCATCTATAATTCGGAAGGAAAATTAATGCTAACCCCTGAGAATAAGGTGATAATCAGTAATAATGGTTATAATTCTTATGAATGGGATGGCAGGGACAAGAATAATGAATTGCTTCCCTGGGGACTATATATATGTCATCTGGAAGTGATGGAACAGGATAGTGGTGATCTTAAAACAGCACAGGTGCCGATAATCATCGGTGGACCATTGAAATAGGGGGAGATGATGAGAAAGACAATAATTCTTATACTGGTTTTAGCACTAAGTCTTAATCTACTGGCAATATTTGATGATTATGAACCTTCCCCAAGGGCACGGGCAATGGGTGGTGCATTTTATACCGTATCGAATGATCAGATGGCTGTATTTTATAATCCGGCAGGATTGTCTCTTGCTGGCAATGGTGTGGCAACATCTTATTGCAAAGTATTTGGTAATGATTTTCAGGAACTTACAGCTTTGGGCTTTTCTTATGAACTTCCTCACAATCTGGGAATATTGGGACTGGGAATGCAATCAATGGACGTGAATTATCTGGATGTGAATCTGATGAGTGAAAAGACCTATAATTTGAGTCATTCTTTTACCCTTCTAAAAGATATTCACAGTGAGATATACGTGGGATATTCCTTTAATATGTATTCACTTGATATGGATAGTTTTGGCAGTGAGACCGGATTGGGGATCAATCTGGGAGCATTGGCAATACTGCATCAGAGAACCAGATTAGGTTTCACAGTAACAAACTTGAATAATCCGGCATTTGGTAAAGAACAAGATGAGGAACTTGCCCAGAAGATGACAATTGGAATAGCTTATGAACCATATCCTCAAGTGATAACTGCGTTTGAAATGAAGAAAACTTATGGTCTGGGTGGAGTAGAAGGTGAAAAGACAGAAATCCATGCGGGAGTGGAATTTAAGGTTCATGATCTGCTTACGTTGAGGACTGGAGTAAGAAATCAACCGACTTCATATAGTTTTGGAGCCGGGATCAATGTTTATGGTGCCATCATTGATTATGGATATAATACCCATGCTGTCCTGAATGGAACTCATCATATTGGGCTTTCATACAAGTTTTGATCAATAAAGGAGAATAAAGTGAAAAAGAATAAAGAAATAGCTGAAAAAGGGAATAATTTATTATTAGCAGGATTTGTATCAGCTTTTTTTGATATTGTGAAACATTTTATCAGTGATTTTGATAATCGGCAGAAAGTGAAGAAAATCGATAAGTATCAGGAAGGACTGCAGAATGTGGAGCACCTGATAGTTAGACTGGAAGAAAAGCTGGAACAGCATAGACGAGATATAGAAGAATTGAAGAATAGATTGATGTGGGGTAATATCGTTATTATAGCACTATTGCTGATCAATCTGTATCATTTAATATTGCATTAAATTAAATAAGTGAAAAGCCCCCGGTTGGGGGCTTTTTTTATATCATTAAATTCCGGCTGGTACTAAGCTTCACCAGACGTTTAGTTTCAGTTAATTCAAAATCAAGAAAGATCGTATTTTTCGGTAATAGATCACGAGCTATTTCATACCACTCGATCACTGTTATTCTTTGTTCAATGAAATCAGGAAGTCCTGTTTCCAATACTTCGTCCAGAGAATCCAGACGATATAAGTCAAAATGAGCGATTGGAAATTTCCCCATATATTCATTGAGTAATATATAGCTGGGACTGGAAACGTATTCTGAGACTCCCAGATGCTTGCAGAAGCATTGCGTAAAATAGGTTTTACCAGCTCCTAATTCACCAGAGAGCGCTATAACGTCACCAATATCTACCTGACTGGCAATTTTTTCTGCCAGTTGACAGGTCTTTTCCAGAGAATCCAGATCGATCAATTGGATCATTTTTTGGATTTACAAATAGCCAGAGGCAGGATCATTTCTTCCATGGATATGCCACCATGCTGGAAAGTTCCATTGAACTGTTTTTGATATTGATGGAAAGAATTAGGATACACAAAATAGTAATCGTCACGTGTTATAGCATAATTATCAATAAAATTTCTAACTGGTAAACCATATTCTGCTGGGTTCTTGATCAGAAGTGCATTTTTAGAGTTGATCTTCAGGTTCTTTCCTTGCTTGTAGCGAACTGTGGTAGTGGTATCCTTATCACCTATTATTTGCGAAGCTCTGTTAACCCGGATAGAACCATGATCAGTAGTGATCAGAACAGTTGCGCCTTGCTCAGATATTTCTTTGAGGGTGGCATAGAAATTTGAATGTATAAACCAGTGCTTTGTGAAATCTCTTAGTGCTTTTTCATCAGGTATTGCTTCTTTAAGAATTTGATCTTTTGACCTGTGATGTGCCACAAGATCAAGGAAGTTATATACCAGGACTATCAATTTTTCGTTATCCCAGTTATTAACTTTGCGTTGCACAAAAGCTGCTTCATCAGCAGTAAAAATCTTAACATAACGGCTTTCTTCCAGCTTGTAGCCTAATTCACTTAATTGTTTATCCAGAAGCTGATGTTCATTGCGATTTCTGCTGTTATCCATATCATTAGTCTCGTTCCAGTATTGAGGATAAGTTTGTGCTATATCAATAGGTAAAAGTCCGCTGAAGATAGAA
>JAVCCT010000058.1 GCA_030765325.1 Candidatus Stygibacter frigidus
AGATCCTGAATGGGGACGTCCTATGATTTCAATGGAAGTCCATGATAACGTTGTTATCATGATGGGATATCTGATACATACCGATATTGTCGAATACCAGGAAGACGAGCTTTTAGTTTTAATTAATGAAAACTATGGAGAAGGACCATTTGATATGTACACCCAAGTAGCAGAATTTGATCAGGAAAACCCTTCTTATACAGTTACTGGATCAGATTCTATTAAATACCTTTACAGTGATAGTGCTACACCTGATTTACCGTACGTATGTAAACAGGATATGATACATACTGGTCACTATAATCTGGTTTGGAATGAGAATTATTCAACAATCAGTTTTGCTGGAAGTATGGGTATCACCTTTGATAGTGGTACAGGACCTGGTTATTATTATCCAGGCTGGAATCAGATCTATCTTAAGCGTTGGACCTTTGATCTCACTAATCACAATTTCATTTTCCAGGATGTATTTCCCAGAGGAGCTAATCCTAATGATGATATACCAATGGTGCCCTGGGATTTAGATGAAGATGGTGAATTTGATTATACTTATGATGATGGTATGCCAGTATGGTATGAAGAATGGCCCATTTATTATGAAGATCCAGACGCAGCATTTCATATGAATGAGACCTTTACGGTCACTAATCAAGAGACGGGCTGGCAGGCAATACTCTGGCTGGATGGAACAAACCAAAAGAACGCAAAAGATGGCTATACCGGTTATGAAGGCTGGGAAGGTTATCATCAGATAGCCATAGTCGTTTCTCAAAACTATGGGGAAAACTGGTCAGAACCATTTTTCATCAATGCAAAAACCGATGATGTAAATTATTCTAGTGCTATTGATGGCATGATCCCTGTTTATATGTATCCCGGTGACGAGATTGAAGTTATTGATGAAGAAAACAATATTGGTAGAATGAATTTATTATTCTACGATGATAATGATTTTGGTTCATTTGCACAAGGCAATGCGGGACTGGCTAATGGAGGAACTTATCAGTATGCAGCACTCGACATTAATTTCACTGTAGACCCAAACCCTGGAGAAAACGATGAAAACACAATTCCGACTGTTCAAACTATGAAAGCATATCCTAATCCCTTTGTACCTGGTATGAGTAGAGCAGGAATAACGGTGGAATATGATTCCAGAGCAAATGCACCAGCAGAAGTTAGTGTATATAATATCAGAGGTCAGAAAGTTGCTGATCTTTATAATGGAAATCTGGCTAATGGCGAGAAACTTTCAGTAACCTGGAGTGCAGAAAATTATGCTGCCGGTATCTATTTCTTCCGTCTTGAACAAGCAGGAAATGTAGCAGTAACAAAAGCCGCTGTTATCAAGTAATTGACAGCAAGCTAAAATATTTTGGGGACAGGCTTTTTTGTCTGTCCCCCTTTTTTTTTACTTTTCATTTTTTCAGGTTTTCCACTTAATTACTTTATACTATTTACAAAGGAGTGATAATGAGAATAATAATGATTATCCTTATGCTTGTTTCACTAAATATTGAATATGGTAAGGAGAAAAAAGTGGAATATAATGAATTAAATGAAGCTGAGAAGCGAGTAATAGAAGACAAAGGTACTGAAGCCCCATTTACGGGAAAATACTGGGATAATTTCCAGGATGGAGTGTATAAATGCAAACGCTGTAGTTCAGATCTTTACAGGTCACAGAATAAATTCTCCTCAAATTGCGGCTGGCCCAGCTTTGATGACGAGATACAGGGTGCAGTCAAGCGTCAGATAGATGCTGATGGCAGGCGTACAGAAATAATATGCGCAAATTGTGGAGCCCATCTGGGCCATGTATTTACGGGCGAGGGATATACTGATAAAAATACCCGACACTGCGTAAACTCAATCTCAATGGTATTTGAACCAATTCAGCAGGAGGAAACCGCTTATGTGGCTGGTGGCTGCTTCTGGGGAGTGGAATATTATCTGGAAGAACTGGAAGGAGTGATTTCAGCAGAATCTGGATATATGGGTGGCAAAGTAGATGACCCCAATTATTACCAGGTAGGCAGTGGTCAAACTGGTCATGCAGAAACAGTGCGCGTGATCTTTGATCCTGAGAAAACTACTTATGAAGACATTATCAGAAAATTCTTTGAGATACATGATCCCACGCAATTTAATAAACAGGGACCAGATCATGGAAAACAATACCGCTCAGCCATATTTTATAATGATGAGAAACAGCGTGAAACTGCTCAAGATATGATAAATATTCTCAAGGAAAAGGGATATAATATAGTTACTGAACTACTACCTGCAAAAGAATTCTGGCTGGCAGAGAACTATCATCAGGATTATTATCAGAAGAAGGGCGGACAACCCTACTGTCACCGTCAAATTAAACGCTTTGATTAGCGTTTAATATTCCTGCCGCTACCGGAATCAGAAAGCAGAAGCAGTTCCTTTGGATATGGCTCCAGAATGATCTGATTAAGAATATACTCAGTGTTGAACCTTAAAGCCCAGTTCCTAATCAATTCAATAGGAACTATAAAAGGCATGGAACCTCTGCGGTATTCTTCTAGAATATTAAGGAAATATTGTCTTTCCTCTGGATTTAGCTCTTTAGAGAAATAGCCAAACATGTGCATCAGAACATTTATTCTGCGGGGAATACTGGTATGAAGAGCTAATAATTCCATTAATCCTTTTTCATATTCCTGAAATATTTCAGTAAGATTCATTTTATCATGATTCGCCAGAATATGACCCATGGCTTGCATCTTATTGTGACTGTTGGACATGAAAAGATATTTATGTCGGGCATGGAAATCATATAATACAGAGATTTTGCTTGCTTTGTTTAGCTCGCGGAATCTGGCAATAGTGAAAATGTTGATCAACCAGTTCTCTCTTAAAACAAAGTTATGCAGCCTGCCTTCATCTTCAAAAGCAGCATGAGGATATTTTTCCTGAGCAACAGCAGCAAACATACCACTTGTTTTACCAATCATGGAACCTTTTTCGGCACTTGCATATAATTTGATATTATTGATACCGCATGATGGAGAAGCATTTTTAAGTAAAAACCCGTCAATCCTGTCTATCTTATCCAATTCTCTATGGGAAAACTCACGCATCCTTATTGTGCAGTCTTCTTCAGTTGCTGGCTGTATCATGCGAACTTCTCCTTCTGATCCTCCTCTGGTAAGTCGTACCGGATTGCGTGGAATCCCTAAACCAATATCAGTTTCAGGACACACTGTGATAAAATCTACATAATCCTTTAACAAGTTTACAAAACTGTCATTGATTGTATCTCCATTCCAACGGCAGTGGTCAAATCCCAAACACCTGCTTACACACACAACCGGTCTTATTTTATTATTATCCATATTCATTTCTTTTTTATCTGTCAATCTGATCCTTTGTCAGATGTTTATCAGCATATTTTTTGAAAATCCCCTGCTCAAGCGCAAAAAGATAGAGATCTTGATCAATCTCATTTGCTGCAACCATTTTATCAAGAATGATATAGGTTTCCGATAACTTTTTGGATTTCTTATAAGGTCTGGTAGCAGTGAGTGCTTCAAATACATCCGAAAGAGCCAGGATGCGAGCCTGCAAAGGTATATAATGCTCTGTAAGCCCATCAGGATAGCCTTCACCATTAAGTTTCTCATGATGCAATTTGGCATATAATGGTGCATTTGACAGGTAGGCAGGGAATTTTATCTGAGCAAGCATATCTCCTGTAACAACCACATGTTCACGGATTATTCGGATATCCTCAGGATTTAAGGTTCCCATTCGAATTTTAAGATTAAAATATTCATCATCATTGATAATGAAGTGACTTTTACCATTTATCATATATCTGAACTGGTAAATTTCTTCAAGAGCTTGAATATCATTATCAGAAAAATAACTTCTGCCGGAATTAGCCTTCACCAGGAATTTTTCAAATTGATCAATTCTTTGCTGTATTTTTTCCAATTCTATCTTACTTTCTACCTCAGCATGATCAATTTCCATCTGCACAATTGATCTTATGTGATCAATCCTCTCCAATACGAGCTCAATTCTATCTGCAATCTGTTGCAGTTTACTTCCTTTATCCAAGATGTGCATGGGAGTGATTATCTTGCCCAGATCATGCATCAGTCCAGCTATATTGATCTCTTCTAATTCATCTTCAGTAAAATTAATATCAGCAAACCTGGACTTTCCTTCCTGATATTCATTGATCTCTCTGGCAAACAAATCTACAAGCTCTGATACTCGGGCAATATGCCCCGAGAAATGTTTTGATTTCTTATCAATAGCCCAAGCAATCGATGATATGAACTGGTGAAACGAAGTTTGAATATCCTTGATCAACATCTGATTGTTCATCAGTATCGCAGAGAAGGAAGCCAATACTTCCAGATTACCAATTTCCTCAGCAATAAAAGCAATTTTATCTCCATTATCATTTAGAGCATTTACAAGCTGGATCACTCCAATTATCCGGTTTTTATGATCCATCATCGGAATTGCCACTATTGACTTAGTCCGGTATTTGTTCAATTTATCATATTTCAAAGTTCCACTGTTATCAAACACCTGTTGCTCATAAACATCAGCAATATTATAACTGCGTTTATGATGATAACATAGGGTGGCAATATTCTTCAGATTAGGCTCTTCATCATAAAATAGTGGAATTGGAGGCCAGTCAATCTGATCAACATTTAGAGAAACTTTCATGGCAGAATTAAATACTTTGATAAACCTCAATTGCTTTGCTTCATCATCAACCATATATATGGTAGCTCCTTCAGCGTTACTATATTCCATAGCCGCATCGAGCACATAACCAAACAGCTTATCAAAATCACGCTCCTGAGTTAGCATTATACTGATCTTTTTCAGCATTCCTAATTCTTTTAAATTAGTCCTGATTTCTATTTTAGTATCAGTTGTCGTTTTCATTGACATTCTTCTTTATTATCTCAAGATAGGTTTCGACTTCTTTGAGTAATTCACTTTCTGGAGATATCTTATGCAAAAGTGCAAAGCTCAGCTCAAAATTCTCTTTTGCTGAATTTATCTCCCCCATTTTAAATAAGCAATCTCCAATACTGAAATATAAATGAGCAGTAGCAGGATGTTCTTCACCATAATATTCCCGATAAATTTTCAATGCCTTATTTAGATATTCAAGAGCTTTGCCCTTTTCGGGAGTACCGATATAAGATCTTCCCAGATAATCATACGTAGTTGCCGTCTCAGGATGAT
>JAVCCT010000269.1 GCA_030765325.1 Candidatus Stygibacter frigidus
TCCCTGAAATTGACAAATATGATGAATATGTGCACTTTTTGACAGAAAAATACGCAAATCTGCAATGATATCAATTACTTAGGTTGAACAGTCTCCCCCCCCGGAATTAAAATGTTCACTGACTAAAAAAATGCCTTGAATGGGCATCACAATACTAGCCATGGGTTTCAACCAATGGTTTCAAAATCAGATTAAGTACCCACCCCATCCCGCTTTTGGCGCAGCCAAAAGCGGGATGGGGTGGGTATATTTTACCCCAGGTAGTTGAAATACAACAACCTGGGGTTATTAACCCATCTTTCGACTAAAATGGGCATATTTAGCTACAATTTCAGCGTAAGTTATTGATATATAATAAGAGGATACCTCAATATTGTACATTTAGTGCCCAGAAATTGTTATATAATTTTGTTCTTGGCAGGATATTCACTTTTTTTTATTGATACTCCATATATATTTTAGAAAAGAATACTTGAAATGTTGGTGGGAAAGCTTACAAGTATTGTAAACTGGTAGAGTCCGTAATGACACCCAAATGTCCCAGACAGAGAATATTATTGCATTTAGGGCAGCTTAACCTCCCTAAAGACAAACTAAATATATTAGCCAGATTGATTGAAATACGATTAGCAGGAAAGCATGAAACTGCATCGTATTCTGAATTAGAGCCTATTGTTACTTAAGCTGTTGAGAAATACAATAATAATATAGCCCAGGAATTGAAGAACAAAAAAGAAGCTGAGGAAGCCGTTTATGTTGAAATCGACTTAAACTCAACAAATCAAACAAATTACCGATCAATTGGTTGCGAAACTTTGTGCGATTTTTTCTGGAAGAAGCCGAATTATGATAAGATACTGCGGAAGTGCGGTTTGAACCGTAAAGAAATTGATTTGGCAAAAGTAATGATATTTGGCAGTTTAATTTCACCAGGTAGTGAACGCCATACTATAGACTGGTTTTTCAAGAAAAGCAATCTTTTGGAGACACTTTCTACAGATTTGAGCAATACGGGTTAAGACGCTTTTTATAATGTAGCTGATATTTTATATGCCCAAAAAAAGATAAAATAGAGAACTTGCTCGACAGAAGAAATATGGAATTTCTATATGACATTAAATGAAGTAGAATCGGCATTCAGGGTAATAAAATCAGATTTAGGAACCAGACCAATTTATCATCAGTAGGATAGCAGGATTGAGTCTTATTTATTTATATCAGTGCTGTCTTACAGCATACTTAAAAGTGTTACTTATAGCCTTTATGAACGTGGTGATTATCATGCAAGTTGGGAAACAATTCGCAAGAAATTATCCAGCCATATGCGAGGAACAACTATACAGAAATCAAAGGATGGAAAGATCTACCATACAAGAGTGACAGGTATTCCTGAGAAAGAAGCACAGAAGATTTACGATATACTTGAAGTGAAAAAAACAAAGAATAGAATTATCAAAGAATCCTCATTTCATTTGTAGTGGCCAATTTTAAAACCGGTTTGTTATTTTTCAATGACTTAGCGGTTGTTTCTCGAAAGATGGGTTAGGCAATATAAATCCCCCAAAAAAGGACTCTAAAAAAAACCTCCCGAATGGAAGGTTTAATATATATGACACTAAAGTAATCAGTTATTTACCTTTGATAGCTTCAATAGGGCAGGCAACTTTGCATTTCCCGCAATTGATGCAGGCATCTGTAATGATATATTGCTCATCAGCTTCTTCTATTGCAGATATGGGACAAACATCCACGCAAATGCCGCACTTGATGCACTCGCTGGTGATAAAATAATAGACTTTTTTTTCGTTTTTATTATTCATTATGGGTTAGACTTCCATAATTTCGTTTTCTTTGGTTTTGGCAACTTCCGAGATTTTATCAGTCCATTTATCAGTGATTTCCTGAATTTTTTTCATCCCAAGTTTGAGATCATCTTCAGTAATATCGCTTGATTTTTCCATATTTTTCAGTTCATCATTGGAATCACGTCTAATATTTCTAACTGCGATCTTACCTTCTTCAGCCATTTTTTTAACCTGTTTCACGATATCTTTTCTGGTCTCTTCAGTAAGAGGTTGAAAAGGAAGTCTGATAACATTTCCGTCATTTTCTGGAGTAACGCCTATATTTGAAGCCAGGATTGCTTTTTCAATCAAGGGAAGCGAAGTTTTATCCCAGGGCTGAATTACAATTAATCTTGGCTCAGGTATCGTGATATTGCATAACTGCTTTACTGGTGACTGCTGTCCATAGTAATCGATCGAAATATTATCCAGGGCAGCAGTATTAGCTCTGCCGGTTCTGGTTGTAGCGAATTTTCTGAGTACTGCATCATAAGCTGCTTCCATATTCAGGTCAAATTCGAGTATTATTTCATCCATCATAAAAGAACTCCTTTGGGGCAATCACCCCGAATAATCTCAGGCATGCACAAGTGTGCCGACTGTTGGCTCTAGAATAGCCTTGAGGATCATTGCCGGGTCAGAGATATTAAATATCTTGATCGGCATCATATTATCTCGAGCAAGTGAAAATGCTGTCATATCCATAATCTGAAGCTGATCAGCAAGTGCCTGGTCATAAGTAACATCTTTTAGAAGTTTTGCGGTTTTATTCTTTTTGGGATCAGAGGTATAAACCCCATCTACCTTTGTTCCTTTCAGCACAAGGTCAGCATCCAATTCTATCGCTCTCAGAACTGCTGCTGTATCAGTAGTGAAAAAGGGATTTGAAGTTCCAGCGCAGAAGAAGCAGACATTTCCTTTATTAAAGGAATGAAGAGCAGTTTCCGCTGTAAAAAATCTTACTATCTTATCACATTGAACTGCCGAGAAAATCTCTGCACGGTAGTTCTTTGCATTTAATATATCTACCATCAGAAGAGTGTTTTGAATAGTTGCCAGCATTCCAATATTATCAGCAGTGGAACGTTGAATTTTGTCTCCTAAAATGGATGAACCTCTGAAAATATTACCACCACCAATCACAATACCAATACGGAAACCCTGGTTTCGTACAGAGATGATACCCTCAGCGAGTTGTTCAACAACATCATAATCGAAGCCAAAACCACGCTTGCCAGCAAGTATTTCACCGGAGAGTTTAAGAATTACACTACCAGGTTTGAAGATTGACATGATCAAGCACCAAGTGAATATCTGGTGAATCTGCTGATCTGGATATTTTCACCCAAAGTAACGATTGCATCAGTGATTATGTCCTGAACAGTTTTATCAGGGTCTTTTACAAATTCCTGGCTGAGCAGGCAACTGGTCTTTTTGTATTTATCGATCTGACCAGCTACGATACGATCAACAATTTTTTCAGGCTTGCCATCATTAATCGCTTTATTGCGATAGATTTCTGATTCCTCAGCAATCTTGACTTGATCGAGTCCGCTTTCGTCAATTGCCATAGGGTTAGTAGCAGCGATATGCATAGCTATATTCTTACACAATTCTATAAATATTTCATTACGGGCTACAAAATCAGTTTCGCAATTCACTTCCAGTAAAACTCCAAGTTTCCCATTTGCATGTATATATGAATATATAAGACCCTCTCGGGTTGTTCTTTCGGCTTTTTTGGCGGCTTTGCTGATACCTTTTTCACGCAGATATTTCACGGCAGCTTCACGATCACCATTAGTTTCCAGGAGCGCCTTTTTGCAATCCATCATGCCGGCTCCAGTAGTTTTTCTTAATTCCATTACATCTTTTGCAGATATACTCATTATTAAACTCCTTTCAGAATTATTCTGTAATATAAAATCAGAGAATGGGGACTGGGAAATTGTTTCCCAGTCCCTATATAATATTAAGAACCCTGAGGTTCGTTATCTTCAACTTTTTCTTCAGCTTCAGTTTCGTCCTGTTCTGCCTTGGCTTTTGCGTCTGCATCGGGATCACTGGCACCTTCTGTAAGAATGCCACGTCCTTCGATAACTGCACTAGCCATAATATCACTGATCAAATCAATTGCGCGGATGGCATCATCGTTGGCTGGAATAACATAATCCACGAGATCGGGGTCGCAGTTTGTGTCAACCATTGCTACGATTGGAATACCAAGTTTACGAGCTTCATTGATAGCGATACTTTCTTTCATAATATCTACTATGAACACAGCACCAGGTAGTACATCCATATTGCGAATTCCACCCAGAGCATTGTTGATCTTTACGAATTCCTTACCGAGTTTGTTATGTTCAAGCTTGGTGAATTGGCTGATAGTGCCATCTTCCACTATCTGTTCATAATAATCCAGCTTTTCTATCCTTCTGCGGATTGTTTTCATATTTGTGAGCATTCCACCATACCAGCGGTTGGCAACAAAGAAAGATGCTGATTTTTTAGCTGCATTTCTAATTGCGTCTTTTGCCTGTTTTTTGGTTCCGACAAAGAGAACACTTTGACCATTGGTTACTGTCTCACGAATGAACATATAAGCTTCATTCACTGCGTCCAGAGTTTGCTTAAGGTCAAGAATATGGATACCATTTCTTTTGATAAAGATATACTTATCCATCTTGGGATTCCATTTATAGGTCTGATGACCAAAGTGAACCCCGCTTTCGAGAAGTTGCTTCATAGTTACAACTGACATACTATCTCCTTAATACGGTTATAATACCA
>JAVCCT010000343.1 GCA_030765325.1 Candidatus Stygibacter frigidus
CATTTCGGCTGGCAGTAATTCACCACCATCCCTTTTTCGGATAATGAGCTCCACAGGATTCATGTATTAATCTCCTTGAATTTGCACAGGGTCTAATGGTGCAGTTTCTGCTGGGTAAACCAGTTTGTAACTCGCGAAATAGTTTCTTCCGGACTGCGAACAAAAATTGTTTGAGCCGGAATTACTTGAATAAAATATTTGCCATAACGGTCATGCTTACGGGCAATGCGATTATCCAGCACAATGATCACACCAGTATCTTTGGTGGAGCGGATCAGTCTGCCATAACCCTGCCGGTATTTAAGCAGAGCCTCTGGTAAGGTGAAATATTCAAAGGGAGCCTTTTGATCACGGGCTAATTTCTTTGTATATGCTTCCACTACCGGGTCACCAGGAGATGGGAAGGGCAGCTTATAGATAATGATCTGAGAAAGTGCTTCTCCGGGAACATCTACGCCTTCCCAGAATGAGCTTGTGCCCAGTAATATACCTCTGCCATCTTCACTGAACTGCTTAAGCAATGAAGTACGTGAACTGGTGCGGGTCTGGATCATGAGGGCAATATCAGCAGGCAAGATTTCTGCCAGTTTTTTGTAGGCATTATCCATATCCTGATAAGAGGTGAAAAGCACAAGAGTGCCTCCTGGAACTCCCTTACTTGCCTGAGCGATCAAATCCATTGATTGCATAAAGAAATAAGGATCAGAATATAAGGGTAGATATACCGTATTTAGCACAACGGATTGCTGATTATAATCAAAGGGTGAATCCACTATTTCCAGACGTACCTTATCATTTTCAGTAAGGGGCAGACCCATGCGTCGCTCATAATATTTGAAAACTCCTCTAATAGCTAAAGTGGCTGAGGTAAAAACGATAGATTCTTTATTATCATAAAAATATTCTGCCATCTGTGATGAAATATCTAACGGAACAACATTTAATACCCCGGCAGGATATTCTGGATCAGTAACATTCAGGATAGAAAACCAGTAGGCATAAGCGTCATAATCTGGTTCAAGAAAAGCTTCCAGATTTTCCTGGAAATCAGCTATTCTTTTTACTATCTTCTCCGTACTTTCCAGATGCTGGTCATAATTTTTCAATCTGCTACCATCTATTCCACCCAGGTTCATACTCAGTATTTTGACAGATTTCAAGATAGTGATCAGGCAATTGATCAGATCAGGGATTTGATGTATGAAGCTGAAATCGGGAGGTTGATTTAACCGGGCATATTTGTATTCATCCAAATCTTTAAAATAGCTAAGTTTGCCATATTTAGTACAGATTTTTACAATTTCACCCATCTCCCAGAAAAAGGTCATGAATATAGATTGACACTCATTGATCACATTTATCAGGCTTTCGATTATGCCTGTAACAGCATCTTTTGTGGAATTATCAAGATTGCTAGACTGCAGGTCTTTTTTCAAAGAAATGAGTTCACCGCTTTGATAATCTTTGCGGATATGAAAAAGCTGCATAAAGAAGCCATTGAAATCAGGCCAGCTTAAGCTAAAGCCCAGCTCAGTGTGGGCAGTATTGGGCAGATTGTGAGCTTCATCAATAACCAGTTTTTCATATTCACCCAGCACAGAATTTTCTGAAACCGCATCAGCCAGCAGCAGATGATGATTGATCACCACCAGGTTGGCATTATCTGCCAGTACTCTTTTCTGCATAAAATGGCATGCTCCTGCGGAACTGCAACGCCTGCCACGGCAAAAATGACGATCAGCGACTAATTTTTTCCAGGTAGAGCTCATTTTGCCGGGATTGAAAGAATTATTTTCTACTATATCACCAGTTTCAGTAAACTTCTTCCAGACTATCAGCTTCATCAGGTCGCGAATTTCCCAGGCAGAAGCGGTTCTTTTCCAGGTATTCATCACTTCCTGCCATTTCTTCTCACAGATATAATTCCCTCTTCCTTTTAAAAGCACGGCTTCAAAGGGTACTTTCAGGCATTTCTTAAGAAGTGGCAGATCCTTTGTGAATATTTGCTCCTGGAGGTTTTTAGTGTTTGTAGATATGATCACCCGGCTATCATGCTTCCAGCTATATTGCATTGCCGGGATCAGGTAGGCAAGCGATTTACCCACTCCAGTACCAGCTTCCACCAGAAGATGCTTTTTATCTTTAAAAGCAGACTGGATACATTCCGCCATTTTTAGCTGACCAGGGCGGAATTCATAATCCTTATATATAGCATCCAGCGAACCTTTGGGCTCAAAGATATCAGCAAGTGGCTGGTCAATTTCCTTTTCTATTTCATTTTTTATATAGGTGAGATCAGGGAGCTTGTAATGAGGTTTCTGAGTATATGTAAGTGCTGTCTTCTTTTGCTCAGCCACAATTATATTTAAAATATTATCTATATCAGAGAATTCTTGAGCAGTTTGAGCCATTTCAGCCAGCAGGCTGTTTGTCTTCAGATCAATGTTATCAATGATAAAGTCTATTTCTTTGAGCAGAAGCCAGCCGGTAGCTTCAGCATCATTGATTGCCCGATGCGCTCCTTCCAGCTTAAGCCCAAAATAATCTATCAGGGTTGTAAGTTTGTGATTATTAGCATCTGGCAGATAAATTCTCGCCAGAGTAAGAGTATCCCAGGTGATGTTATATAATGGCACCAGATTTTCATCTTTAAGCTTGGTATTGATGAATTGAATATCAAACGGAGTATTGTGGCAGACAATAGTGTTATCGCCCACAAATTTCTTAAGTTTCTCCAGAGCAGACGGGATTTCTATGCCACCTGTTGTCAGCATCTCATCAGTTATATGAGTTAGTTTTGTTATAAAGGCAGGCAAGGGCTTAGATGTTTTAATAAAGGTAGAAAATGTATCTTTTATCTCTCCATTCTGGAAGTGAAGTGCTGCTATTTCAATTATCTCATTTTTCTCAAAATCAAGACCTGTAGTCTCAATATCAAGAACAAAAAAGTCAAGTTGTTTGCCAAGAGGTATAATTTCTGGTTTATTGGCTTTTGTCATCACTTTTATTGGTGCTGTAGCGCTGGATCTTTTTGATCAGTCCCTGGCGGCTCATGCCCAGTTTCTTAGCTGCCTGGGTCTGGTTACCATTGGTTTCTTCCAATGCCTTGGTGATAACTTCCCGTTCAAGCCGTTCCACCTGTGCTTTTAGGGAATTATCTTCCAATAGATTCAGAGTTTCTGCATTTTCCTGAAAATGGTAAACCTCTGGCGAAAGATCAATTGAATTTATAAGCGAATCTTCCTCTGCAAGAGTTACGGCTCTCTCTACCTCATTTTCAAGCTGTCTGATATTGCCAGGCCAGTTATATTGCGATAGATAGCGCAGTGCTTCATCAGAAATTCCATTGATCTTTTTTCCGATCTTTTTGCAGTATTTATCCAGAAAATGTACACTCAAAAGTGGAATGTCACTTTTGCGTTCCCGCAATGAAGGAATCTGAATTCTTATCACATGTAAACGGTAGTAGAGATCCTGACGAAATTCTCCAGATTTTACTTTTTCTAACAAACTGACATTTGTGGCACATACTACCCGTACATCGATCTTTTCTGTGATGGTAGATCCTACTCGTTTGATTTCACCTTCCTGCAGGAAGCGTAATAGTTTTGCCTGTGTGGATAAGCTGATATCGGCAATTTCATCCAAGAAAAAAGTTCCACCATTTGCAATTTCAAATAGTCCCTTTTTATCATAGCTGGCGCCAGTGAAAGACCCTTTTACGTGTCCAAATAGTTCACTTTCCAGCAAGGTTTCCGTTAATGCTCCGCAATATTGA
>JAVCCT010000033.1 GCA_030765325.1 Candidatus Stygibacter frigidus
AGAATATTTATCAAAAATTACAATTTGTTGCTTAATGATCCTGCCAAAAGTATTTATAAATATTACAAAAGTCAATTAGGAATTTTTAATGATCAATTACAGGAAGTTCTAAAAGAGATAAGGCAATATCAAAGAGATTATAATATTACTTCGATAGAAACTGAAGTAGGCCGAAAAAATATGCTGTTGAATGAGCTGGAATTAAATGTAATGGGGAGTCAGACGCAAATTAGTAATCTTCAGGCAAGGATAGCTGATATTGACGAAAAATTGCCTCTTTATCCAGAAACCAGTGTTCCTATCGGATTTACAGTGGATGAACCCGTGGAATCTCGAATTTATACGAAGCAAAAAGAGATTGAGCAGAAATTGAGGATCTATACTCCAGAAAATCCGAAAGTCCAAAAACTATATAATGAACTTGAGCAGTTGCAGGAAGAAAAGAAAGAATGGGACAAAGGCAACATAGTACCTTCAAGTGTTAACTATGGTTATGATCCGGTAAGGCGTAATCTGCAGAATCTGCGAAGCAATTATGCCAATGAACTTTCTGGATTACGAGAAAACCTGATAAAATATCAGCAGCAAATAGAGGATACGCGAAGTTCTATAAGATATTTAAGTGGATTAAGTGATGAATTCCAGATATTAAGGAATCAGGAAGATAATATACGTAGGAGAAGTAATGATATAGAGGACAGGATGGTGGAAGCAAAAATAGCCACTGACTCAAATACCAGAGATTTTGAGATCATTGATGAAGCAATTCCGCCAAAATATCCGGAAGCAACGCGTACCAAAATGATAGCTATTATAGGTGGTCTGCTGGCATTTCTTGGCTTAACTATATACTATCTATTGAAAGAATTCCTTGATGATACAATAAAATCTGATTTTGATTTTGATAAGATATTTAATATAAAATTGATGGGAGAAATACCGAATAAGGATTCGTTCCCATTGGAGGTTTACTGGTCACAAATTCAGATTGTATTTGGCCAGATCAATGCTATCCTACGTGGTAAACGCCAATCATTTATTACTATAGGTAATGATCGTTCCGGAACTGGGAAGAGTTTTTTGATCAGAGAAATCCATGACCTTTATATGTCACGCAATAAAAAAGTACTCTGGATAGAGACAATAGAAGAATCTGATGCAGAAATTGAGCCTTATATAATTAATCAGACTCTATATGAAGATGCTGAATTTACGACTGAGAATAATGTCTATGAGCTATCAAAAGATCAGTTCAAGTGCTATTTTCTCAGGGATGAAGCTTCCTTTGTCCAAGTTCTTGATAAATCAAATTTGCTCGATTTTCTGGGTAAACTCAAAGATTTTGATGTAATCATCTGGGAGTTGTTTGAAGTTCCTTATAATATGCAGTTATTTACCACAATAGCATCAGTGTCTGATCTATTATTAATGATAACTCGTTTCCGTTATTCCAATAAGGAGAACTTCCAAAACATAGTGGAATTTTTGAAAGAAAACCTGGATATTGAAGTTACAGGAGTATTAAATGATATACAGAAGCCATACTTCCAATCTAATTTCTAAATCAGCTATTAGTTTAATATTTATCCTGTTAATTAATGGAATGGTTCTATTTATTACGGGTTGCAGCGAACCTGAATTGAAAGATGAGACGCGAGAAGCATTACCGCAATATCTGGAAGAACTGAAAATTGAACAAAATGAGCAAGAGACTCGCTATGCCGCATTGCTGGAATTACACAATCTAGAGCCAGAAACTTATGTGATAGGATCAGGTAATGAATTTGATATCCAAGTATTTGCTTTCGGTGAAATTGAAGACGAATATACTACTAATAATGCGATAGTGAAATCAGATAGAACTATATCAATAAACTACTTAGATGAAGATATTTACATTTTGGGTATGACAATGGATGAAGCCAGGAATGAAATAAAAAAACACATCACTGAAATCTATGATCCCAGAGTGGCTATGAATCCCCAAACACTGCAAAGTTCTTTTGTTACTATTATGGGGCAGGCACAGGAACCAGGAAATTATCCGATATATGCAGACATGAAGTTACTTGATGCTTTGGCAGAGGCCAGGGGATTTGCATCTGGTTTGGTGAAAGGAACCACAAAGGAACTTGCGGATCTTTCCGGCAGTTTTATAGTTCGGGATAACAAGGTATTACCAGTAGATTTTCTGGAACTGGTAAGGAAAGGTAGTCAGCTCAATAATATTCCTTTGAAAGGCGGTGATTACATCTTCATAAGTTCACTTGCAAATCAGGAATTATACATTTTGGGTGAGATCGTGAGTCCTAATGCATATCTATATAAAGAAAATTTATCTTTGATTCAATTGGTAGCTTTTGCCGGTGGATTTGCTGAAAATGCCCAGAGCAATGTCTATCTGATCAGGGGTACTTTATCACATCCCAGAGTATTTATAGTTGATACCGATGCCATTCTTCATGGAAATTCCCGGGATGTTATACTTAAACCAAATGACATCGTTTATGTTCCCCGCACTTTACTGGGAGATTGGAATCAGATTGTTTCACAGATATTACCTTCATTGCAGGCAATTCAATCTGGATATATAGTTAATTCTATTTTTGATGATATAATTAATAATAAATAGCTGGTATGACCTGGGATGAAATATGTGATTTTCTTTCTTGCCCTGATAATCGGGGTGCCTGCTGGAATAGTATTTGCAAGAGTAAATAAAACTGTCGAGAAGATAGTTTTTTTTCTTTATATATTTCTTACAACAGAAGAGATAACGATTAATTTTGTTTCACGTGAGTTTTATAGGGGAACATCAAGAGGTTTTGAAGTTGGTATTGTAGATCTGATTGGAATCGTGCTATACAGCTTGATACTAATGAGAGCAAAAAAAAAACCACCCCGAATTATCCCTCCGGGAGCACCCATATATTTTATCCTTTTTGGTTTTTGCCTGATCTCAATAACTAATTCAGCTCCGGGATATGTGGTGAATTCTTTTTTCGAGATCTGGAAAATGATCAGAATGTATTTGTATTTCTGGATCAACTATAATTATATTATTAGATACTCTCAATATGATTATGTTGTATATTGTTTCAGGGCTATTATATTGTATATTAGTTACCATGTTATCAGGCAGAAATATTTTTTGGGAATATGGCAGGCAAGAGGACCTTTTCCTCATCAGAATTCACTGGTGATGTATTTGATTATCTTAAATTCAG
>JAVCCT010000072.1 GCA_030765325.1 Candidatus Stygibacter frigidus
ATAAATCGGATCGTCGGGCAGATTCTCATTGATCTGCTTAAAAGTGATAAGATTACTATTACTTTTTGCTAAATCTTTGAGTTTCTGGACGCATTCATTATAACTCTGCATCTACGCTCCTTAATATAATAATTTCTGGGCTCCTCGCGGGTCTAATTCCCGCACCTTCTTCTTTAGCTCCTCATACTTCTCAAATAATTCTGATTGCTGACCCTTTGCCTGAATAATTTTATCCATTGCTGCCAGGTCCTGCCGATATTTGCGTAATTTCACATCTCGAACTATTTTCTCTATTTCCACCTGAGGTGTCTTCATTAGCATGATCTCGGACATTCGTGCCCAAACTTCAGGACTTACTACCATCTGGTAGGATGAAACCTGATTAAGTTTTCCATTGTGCTCTATCAGAACCTCAAATATTTCTCTATATTCTGCTTCAAAAAACCAGGAAGCATCTATATCTTCACCTATTTTCTCAACCAATTCTTTGTCTTCCATCATCAATTTTAATAATAACCTTTCTTCTGGATATTTATTACTATTTAGATAATCTAATGTAACATTGTAGTCTTGAAAAATTATTTTATTTTTTGATCGCGAAATTATGGCTGGATAACTAACTTCAAAGGTCTCAGACACACCTTTCAAAAACAGGCTCCGATCTATGTCTCCCGCAATATCACGGGCTACATCTATCAGAAAGTTCACTTTTTTATTAGTGCTCAATCCTAATATTTTTTCTTCCTTAAAATATTCCTGCAACGTCATCGCATTATCAATCAATTTCTGCAAAGCCTCTTTTCCGTTATTTAGCAGATAACTATCCGGGTCTTCTCCGAGTGGTAAAGCCACAATCCGACATTGAAAACCATGCCGCGTGACTTCTGCTGCACCTTTAAGGGCAGCCCGAATCCCTGCTTCGTCTCCATCATACATAATATAAACATTTTGTGTGTATCTGCCAAGTAAAGAAATTTGCTCTGAGGTGAGTGCTGTTCCCAAAGATGCCACCGTATTGATGAAACCCTGCTCATAAAGCCGCAGCATATCAAGGTATCCTTCACTTACCAGCACATGATCACGCTTGCTGATATCATATTTTGTTACGTTAAGTCCAAATAGTTCTCTACCTTTTGTGTAGATTACCGTTGTGGGAGAATTAATATATTTACCGCCAGGTTGAGATTCATCCAGTTTTCTTCCGCCAAAGGCAACCACTTTGCCACTGCTGGAATGGATAGGGATCATCAATCTATCGCGAAATAGATCATAGATTCCCCTTTCATTACTGCCAAAAAGCCCTGTTTCAGGTAATATCTCTGGTTTAATATCGTGCTTCAGCAGATAATTTGATAATCCGCCATAACTATTCATTGCATAACCAAAGCCAAATTTTTCCCTGATCTCTTTTGTGATTCCTCTTTCATCCAGATATTTCTGAGCCTGATCGCCATATTCGTTCAGATTTTTCGCAAAATAATCTTTTGCCAGTTTATAAGCCTGATAGATCAGATCAAACTTTGATTTCTTCTGTTTATCATAATTAGATTCCGGCAAGATATAACCAGCCATATCGGCAACCTTGCGCACTGCTTCCCAAAAAGAAATCTTCTCATAATCACGCACAAAAGATACAGCATTACCCTTGGCATCGCAACCAAAGCACTTGAATATCTGCAATTTCTCACTAACGCTAAATGACGGGGTTTTCTCATCATGAAAAGGACAAAGCGCTTTATAATTACTGCCGGCTTTGGTTAAGGGAATGTATCTCTCGATCACATTCACAATGTTCACTTGAGATAATAGATCGTCTACTACTTTAATATCCACTATCTACTCCGCTTTTAGCTGGCACACTGTAACGCCATCTCCTCCAGCTTCCGGGGCTGGAGTAAAAAATTCTTCCACATATTTATTTTTTTTCAAATACCTGCGAATTTTACTTCTAAGTGCTCCTGTGCCTTTACCATGAACTATTCTCACATAATTCAGTCCGCTAAGCACTGCTTCATCAATCAGTCTTTCCACTTCAGGAATAGCTTCTTCTGCCCGATATCCCAGGATCTTAAGCTCAAATTTTGCCTGAGAGGTAGGTATCCGAATACCACGATCTATAATCTTTTCTTCATGAGCATCAGCCTGGAAAAGATTTTTTATATTGGTTGTGTAATACATGCCATCGAGATCAACTTTTATTCCACTGCGACTTATCTCTACGATCACTCCTTCAGCATCAAGATCTTGTAGCCACACATGTGAGCCTATCTGGGCATCATCCAGCTTGTTTCTTCCCTGCTGATGAACATCTACAACTTGATCTTCAAGTTCGCTATTTAATTTCACGATTTTCTTTAATTCTTCTTTATAATTTTGTCTTCGTTGCTGCTTGTCATCTTTTTTTATGTTGTCAATTTCAGCATTCAATTCCTTTTGCAGAGATGTCAAATATTCCCGTGCTTCCATGGTGGATTGCTTTTTGATTTGTTTGGTGTCTTTATTTATCTTATCAATTTGACGTTGATGTTCATCTATCTTCTGTCTCAGCAAAGAGTTTTTCAATTCATATTGATATAATTCACGGCTCAATTTTTTCTTTTCTTCACTCAATTTCCTGATTAAGTCAGTAAGTTCCACATTTTGACGCCCTGTCAATTCTCTCGCTCGATCAATTATATCACCCTGCATCCCCAGCCTTGATGCCACTTCAATGGCAAAACTGTTTCCTGGTAAGCCAATTTTAAATTGGAAAGTAGGTACATGGTTCTCAGGATCAAACTGCATGGCAGCATTGACGCATTTATCATCATTTTCCGCAAATACTTTAAGTGCTGTATAATGCGTGGTCACTACGCCCATAAATCCTTTGCTGCTTAAATGTTCAAGCACCACTTGCGCTAGTGCACTTCCCTGCTCAGGATCAGTCGCTGAGCCAATTTCATCAATTAGCACCAACACCTTCTGTTCCTGACTTTCCAGCATTTCTTTCATATTTGCTATATGAGAAGAAAAGGTCGATAATGAATCTTCCAAGGATTGATTATCACCAATATCTGCATAAACAGCACCAAACATCCCGATAATACTTTCATCTGAAGCAGGAATTGGCAGTCCACTTAATGCCATCAAGGTAAGTAAACCAACCGTTTTCAAAGTAATCGTTTTTCCACCTGTATTGGGTCCTGATATCAATAGCAGGTTATACTCATTACCAAGTTCCAGATCAAATGGTATCACGCGATCTACACTGGAAAAACTCTCTATCAATAAAGGGTGTCTTGCTTTTGCTAATGAGATCACAGCATCCTCAGTAATTCTGGGTTTGCTGGATTGAATCCGGTTGCTCCATTGCGCAGCTGCACTATAAAAATCCAGCTCAGCCAGCACCTTTGAGTTATAATGGATCGTAGGTCTATCAGCCATTACTGCTGTAGTGATCTCACGTAACAGGCGATACACCTCCTGTCTTTCTTCATCTTCCAGAAGATGAACATCATTATTGAGGCTCACCACTTCTGCAGGCTCAATATACACAGAATTATGACTTCCAGATTCTCCATGAACTATACCATTCACATACCCAGATGCTGATTTCTTCACCGGAACCACAAATCTGCCGTCCCGCTGAGTTACCACATCATCATGCAGATAACTGAGTTCGGCATATTCTCCCAGTTTCTTCTGCAATTCATTAACAATAGTCCTGCGCACCTGTTTTTGACGCTTGCGTATTGAATATAAATGAGATGATGCATTATCTTTGATCTCACCATCTTCACCAAATATCTTGTCATAACTTTCCAGCAATTCGGGAATCGCTGTCAATTTCCCTGCTAATTCATTGAAAAGAGTATATATTTCATATCTTGGTTTTGCATTTACCACATTTGATACTACTTGCAGGTTTCCCATGATCTCTTTAAGCTCTTCATAATCGTAAACTTGACCATCTGTCTCAAAGAGTAGTCTATCCAGATTTGTTACCTGATAATAACTGAAATGGATCTTTTCTTTCTGGAGTAATTGCACTTCTGTAGTCAAATTCAATCGGTATTCTATATCCTTCTTATCCTGCAAAGGCTCAATATTGCCCACAAGCTCTCTGCCAGCTTCGCTCTGGCACAGGGAAGCTATATATTTCTTTACCTTGCTAAATTCCAGATTTTCTGGATATTTTAATTTCGATGTTTTCAAATATTATCAAATCCCATAATTTCTATTTCAATATAATCAGCTATCCGCGCAATTATGCTTTCTAAAAATAGTGATTGTATCACGATTTCTTTACCTTTAAATTGAAGCAAATCTTCTCGCTTGATCTGCATCTTGTCATAAATTTCTTCAAAATCTCCTTCTTTAAGAGAACCTTGAATGGAACCATATAAATCCTTAAGGGCAAGATTACGGCTCTCATTATCTTTAGCTGAGGAATACTCCTCATTTGCTTCGTCAATTGCCTCCCAGATCCGGTCTAATTCCATCTCAGATAATTCATCGCTTCGTGAATTTATCTCTGATTCCAGACTGCTGGTCAAGCTCTCTATGTTTAGCCGATTATTCTGAGGTCTTACTCCTCTACTATTTAAGGAATAGGGAGAAATATCAAATAAAATTACCAGCATTGCCAGAAATATCAAATAGGCAAAAACTGCAAAAAGTCCACCAGATATACGGTTCATACAACCCAAATCTAATGCTTTGATTACTTTTTTAAGAATACTGTAAACTAATTTGGCAATTAACATCATGATAATAAAAATCAAGACATAAGCAATTACAGTTGCTATTGCTGGAGATACTTCCAGCATGTCTCCCAGCTTGTAACGAAATTCTTCACCAAAACTTGATATGACCAGAATCACTCCCACTAAGGATAATATTTTGATTAAAGACCACAATAGCCCTCTGTACATCCCCCAGATCATGAAAATCAACAAAAAAATACCAAAGATTAAATCTATATTGGTCATAATTACCCCCAACTAATCTGGTTAGTCACCTAAAGGCCATTTAAAAACATAAACAGAGGCTGTAGCCCCTGTTTATGTGTATATCTTCATATATTGAACCCGCTATTTACGGTTCAATGTCTGCCGTACTAAAATCGAAAGCTGCTTTCCGTCTGCCTTGTTTCCCAATTCTTCCTTGAGATGTTTCATTACTTTTCCCATGTCCTGCATTCCGCTTGCGGACAAACTTTCTACTGCTTTCTCGACTGCTGCGGTTAATTCTTCTTCACTCAAAGGCTTCGGCAAATATTTATCAATAATATCAATCTCATATTGCTCAATAGCAACCAGATCATCACGTCCACCGCTCTGGTATAATTCCATCGCCTGATGACGCTTCTTTTGCTCTCCCTTCAATATCCCGATCGCATCATCTTCAGATAATTCCTTGCGGGTGTCTATCTGTACCTGTTTCAAAGCACTCTTCAAAGTGCGTAACACTTTCAGCCGATCTTTATCTCGACTGCGCATCGCATCTTTGATCTCATTATTCAACCGCTCTTCAATCATCTGTCGCCCCTTTTAAAATTATTTACTAAAAGGATCTTCCATAACGAGCCATCTTGCGCTGCTGCTTCACTGCTTTACGCTTAGCTGCATTCAGCAATCTGCGACGCTCTATAGTTGGCTTCTCATAGTATTGGTTCTTCTTGATATCGCTCAATAAAGCTGCTTTTTCACAAGACTTCTTAAACCTGCGTAATGTCACCTGGAAAGGTTCATTATCTTTGGCTATTACCTTAGGCACTAAAAATCACCCCCTTTTATTTCAAGTAAAAAACAAAAAACAAACATAACCGTATGTTGTCAACCTAATTATTGACTGATTACTTCTGCTTTCCATCTTGTATTTTTGTTCCCTTTTTTAATTTAAAATTCCCCTTTTTAAGATGTTAAATCAAATTTTTTGTCAGAATTAAATTCAAAACCAGTAACCCATAGAGATATAATCATTTAACTATAAATCTAATTCCAGACGTAAAAATGGCTGAACAACTTAGCACGTACTCACAATAAAATGTCACTACGTGCTAAGTTGTTCAGGCTTATAGGCAGATTATTCGCTCAAATGGTTTTATAATAGGAACTTAGATGTCAAAACCAGGTAATATTTGCAGGTTTTTTTGCTAAGTTATATGTGTATCGCTGGGTATTTCCAGGTGCGGCGTAGATAACGACCGATCATCCAATCCCCAAAAAATCAATTGCTGCTGAAAACTGCCCGTAGTTCTCGCCCCACTTCCGGAGTACTGTCCAGTCTCACTTCTCACGGATTGTACATCTGAAACTATTTGAGCAGTATAAGTTTTTTCATCTCACTTGTTTCTGCAGTATTAAATTTCAGCAAATAGATTCCGCTACTTTGATCTTTGGCATTCCAGGTAACTTTATGACTGCCAATCTCAAAAGGTTTATTGACCAGAGTTGTTACTTTCTGTCCCTTTATATTATAGATTTCAATCAAGACATTGCTGTCAGCTGATATATCAAAGAGTATATTCGTCTCAGGATTGAAAGGATTAGGATATATAGAAATTAATCTGTCCAATTCCGGGATATCTTCCGGTAGATATTCCAGGTCATAAGAATTTCCATTATCCTTTATCTGAAAGTGGACATTCCATGCTCCCTGGCTTTCCGACTGATAGGGTATCCTGACAATATTACCTGCGATACCGGTAGCACTGATCAAAGCAAACTTATTTTTGTTATAGTTATAAAGACAATCATCCTTTATAACTTCCGGTAAATCCACAGTCAGGTTTTCCGCATTTATATCATATTCAAGGCTGAAAATATCGTTCAGACTTTTGAGATAGATATATTCTGCATC
>JAVCCT010000322.1 GCA_030765325.1 Candidatus Stygibacter frigidus
AATAAATATTCCCTACGGGAAAAATGTCAATTCCCTGAAATTGACAAATATGATGAATATGTGCACTTTTTGGCAGAAAAATGCGGAAATCTGCAATGATATCAATTACTTAGGTTGAACAGTCTCTTTTAAACCAAATAGAATATTAAATAGCGTAATCTTTAGTAGAGCAGTTTTTTGACCCGGTTCGCAGCTACCTTTTCCTTTATAGAAATAGTTTCAATGATCTCTCGATTTGAAAGCCCAGTGCTAATAAGAATATTTATTTCTTCCAGAATTTGTTCATCAGTCAGCGTAACCTCTTTTATCCCGGCTACAACTGCCACGAATTCTCCCTTGAGTTTTATATCCACTCCATCAATCAAGTCTTGCAGGGTCGTGCGAATGTATTCCTCATGCAGTTTGGTAAGTTCCCGCGCCAGCGTGATCTCCCTGTCACCAAATACTTTAAATATATCAGATGCAAAAGACATGATGTCATGGGGTGAAACATAAAATATCATGGTGGCTGGGCATGTTTTCAGGCTTTGCAGAAGATTATTTCTAACCTTATTTTTATCTGGCAGGAAGCCGATGAAATAAAAACGCTCATTAGGTAAACCAGAAGCCACCAGAGCTGGTATTAATGCAGTTGCCCCCGGAAGAGCATCCACCATGATGCCTGCCGCAATTGCCTGGGAGATTATTTCTGCCGCAGGATCACTGATCCCCGGACTACCGGCATCACTGATCACGGCAATATTTTCTCCTGATTTGAGCCTGTTTATAAATTCACTGCTTCTCTTCTTTTCATTAAACTTATGATAGCTGGTCATGGGCGTGGAGATATTATAATGTTTCAGCAGATACCCAGACGTTCGAGTATCTTCTGCCCCGATCAAATCTACCATTTCAAGCACTTCGAGGGCTCTTAGAGTAATATCTTTGAGATTGCCGATTGGTGTGGGTACCAGAAATAGTTTGCCGTTAGTTTTCATAAATGTAAAATCCCGCCCTGATTATAGAGCGGGATTTTTTATTTCAGATAATTATTGTTCTTTGTATTGCTTAAGTGCTTCAAGTACAAAGTTAATGTCAGCTTCAGTATGATCTCCATTTACCTGGAAACGGATTTCTTCGTCTCCTTTGGGTACAACAGGGAAGTTCAAACCAGTACCTAAAATGCCTTTATTAGTAAGATATTTCACCAGATCAGCAGTCTTAGGTGTGTCACGAACCATTAATGGAACCACGGGGTGCGGTCCGGGAATCGTTTCATAACCAAGATCGAGAAGTCCTTTCTCAAACTTTGCGGTCATTTTGGCAAGATGATCAATTCTTTCTTTCCCTGCTGGTGTATCTACTATTTCCAGCACTTTCAAAACTGCTGCGGCTTCAGAACAGGTGATAGGATTACTGTAAATATACATAGGTGCTTTTTGACGCAGATAATCAAGAACTACTTTTGAAGCTACCACATATCCACCATTAACGCCATAAGCTTTACCCATGGTACCGATCAGGATATCTACCTTTGTTCCAGTATATTCCTCTGTTCCACGACCAGTAGCTCCAAAAGCTCCCACACCGTGAGAATCATCAGCTATGGTAATCACGCCCTGCTCAAACTTGTCTTCAAATTCTTTGCAGATAGGAACCAGTTCATTAAACGGACAATGGTCTCCACGCATGGAGAAAATACCATCAGTGATAACCAGACAACGTTTTCCCTTACCAACTGCTTCATTAAGTTTTGCCCGTAAATCATCCATATTATTATGTTTATAGATAAATTTTCCGGCTGGACGGCAAAGGCGCATAGCTTGAATTATGCAATTATGATTTAATTCATCAGATACCAGAACGGTCTCTTTATCTGTAAGCGGATAGATCACACCCAGTGAAGTTACGTATGCTGATGAGAAGATCATTGCTGCTTCTCTGCCATGAAATTTTGCCAGTTTCTTTTCCAGCTCGATGTGGGGGGTATGAGTTCCGCTAATGAAGCGTACAGCACCAGGTCCTACACCAAATTTATGTGCTGCATCTTCCTCTGCTGCTATCACTTCCGGGTTCATGCTCATGCCTAGATAAGAATTCGCATTCATCTTGATGAATTCCTTATCCCCATAACCATCAATTAAATATCGCGGTCCCTTTTCTCCCTGAGGCTTGATGATCTTAGTGATCACAAGTTCAGCACCTTTAGCGGTTCCTTTTGCAAATAATTCGTCAATCTCTACCTGCAAAGCTTGATTTAATTTCTTTAAAGCCATAGTATCCTCCGTTTATTTATTTCTCCAGAATAACTGTTGCACCTGCTATCTCCTTTAAATGAGATAGAGTTACAAATATATTAACCACTTTCAATGCCTCCGCACGAGCCTTGGTGCTCCCATGCAAAATTATCTCCGGTGCGCCCATACCATTATTTAGTATCTCAATATCTTTAAAACTCACACCCTCTGCCCAGCCACTGCCCAAAGCTTTCATACAGGCTTCCTTGGCAGCAAATCTCGCTGCCAGGCTTTGCACCTGTGATTGTTTGTGCTGGCAAAGCTCAAGCTCTTTCTCTGTAAAGACCTTATTCAGAAATTGGGGTTTACTGATGTTTTTCTCAATGCGAGATACTTCGATCAGATCACTACCAATTCCTATTATCATCTTATTTAAGTTTTTTCCCTAATACTTCCAGCATATCGGCTGTCATGGCTGACAGATCATAGCTCGGTTCCCAGCCCCATTCTGCTCTGGCGGCACTATCATCCATGGAATTTGGCCAGCTGTTGGCAATGCCTTCTTTCACTTTGTCCACATTATAATCAAGCACAAATTCAGGTATATGCTTCTTGATCTCTGCTGCAATAATCTCAGGATCAAAGCTCATGGCAGTTACGTTGAAAGCATTACGATGAATAAGTTTAGCTGGGTCAGCTTCCATCAAATCAATAGCCGCTTTTAGGGCATCAGGCATATACATCATATCCAGGAATGTGCCCGCAGGAAGGTTACAGGTATATTTTTTCTGCTTAATCGCTTCATAATAGATTTCCACTGCATAATCAGTGGTTCCGCCACCTGGAAGTGTCTCATTAGAGATGATGCCTGGATATCGAACTCCACGCGTGTCAACTCCAAATCTTTTATAATAATAATCGCATAATAATTCGCCAGCCACCTTGGTTACTCCATACATGGTGGAAGGACGCTGAATAGTATCCTGAGGAGTATTATCCAATGGGGTAGAGGAGCCAAAAGCACCAATAGAACTTGGTGTGAATACCGCACAATTTGCCTCTCTGGCTACTTCCAGTACATTATAAAGAGCATTGATATTAACATTCCAGGCAAGATTTGGTTTTGCTTCTGCCACTGCTGAAAGAATTGCAGCCAGATGATAAATTGTATCGATATCATATTTCTTAACCACGTCAGCTACCTGCCTGGCTTCTGTACAATTAACTATTTCCCAAGGTCCAGATTCTTTTAATCTGCCCCCTGGTTGAGTTCTATTAACTCCGCAGACCACATTCTCTGCTCCATATACACGCCGTAATTCCATTACAAGTTCAGACCCGATCTGACCAACTCCGCCAGTTACTAAAATCTTCTTCATAGCTTATTCTCCTGCAATATTATTTTCAGAAATAAACTTTCCAACCCTGTTTTTTGTCAATAATAAAGTAATGCCAGGCTGATATTACCCTAAGGAGACTGTTCAACATCACATCGCCCCCTTTAACAACTTACGCTTTATAATATCAATAAATCAAGTTTCGCAGATACGAAAATGTACAATGTAATGAATTTATTGAGAGTACGACACATGATTATTCAGTCCTTAACTAACTGCCATTAAGATACATATAACTCTTTTACGATTTGTGCCATTTATGCCGCATTTTTGGCTTCTCTATTTTGAAGCTACCGCTTATATTTCGCCTTTGCTTTTCTATCTGTAAATAGTGAACCAGGATTTAAAAATTATGGTAGTTTCCTCTTTTGAAAACAATACGAAGTATTTCTATAGCTCAAGTCCTTGACGAATCGGGGCAGGCATTTCTGGGGGGAACATCATCTTAATTCTCTATCAATTTTGAGCAGTTATTCAGAAAAATATTTTCTAATATCACGTCTCTAAGTGTGAAACAGATGGAACAACTAAGCACTATGTAACAAAAAAATGTCAGTACGTGCTTTGTTGTTCCACTTATGGTCTATTGCAAGGGATATTAATAGCACAAGTTAATGAAATAGATAGGAATAATAAAAAAATAGTAAACTATAGTATAATATTGGAACAAAAAAGGCAGTCAAAATGCTGGAAACTATTTAGAACTGGTAGAATGTTAGACCTAAAAAGCAATCAGTAAATTACAGGTCTGTACTTAGGGGGAGTAGGATAGAAAATTCAACACCATCAGTGAGATTTTGAAAGGTAATTTTACCATTG
>JAVCCT010000016.1 GCA_030765325.1 Candidatus Stygibacter frigidus
AATAAATATTCCCTACGGGAAAAATGTCAATTCCCTGAAATTGACAAATATGATGAATATGTGCACTTTTTGACAGAAAAATACGCAAATCTGCAATGATATCAATTACTTAGGTTGAACAGTCTCTCAGGTAATTAAAATATATTTCTGCTGCTAAGTGTATGTACACCGCTGGGTATTTTCCAAGTGGGGCGCAGATACGAATTTTATCACCCATCTCTATAATTTAATTTGCTGATGTCAAAAAAAAGGATCACTGTTGATATCTGCACGTAGTTTTCTATTTTAATAATGGATTTATCTCAAGTTCATAAAATCGCAATACGTACATTTTACCAGATAAAATCCGTTATCGAGCTTTTCATCACAATTATGATCAAAATATTATGTAAACTTGATATCACGGTTTCTAACTCTATATACTATCTAATGATAACCGCTATTTTAGTCCTTTTCCGGATATAAAGAGGAACAACAAAGCACATAGTGACATTTTTTTGTTAGATAGTGCTATGTTGTTACACGTGTTTGGCAGTTAGAAGGTTCATTTTATCAGAATAAAAGCTGAATAATGGTTCAAATTGAGGAGAAAACTATCCGGAAATCGGGGTTAAAATAATACCGGCTGATGGAATTTCACCAGCCGGTAAGTTAATTTAATTTATATATCCAGGCAGTAAATTATAGCATTTCAACCAGGAATTTTTTCCTCATTTCATTAACTTTAGCGAGATAGGTTTCGCGCTGCAGTTTTGAGCGTAAGTCATTTTTAACCTTGTCTTTCACTTTATCAAATACAGGTTTTTCGCCCGGGGGTTTACTGTTAAGCTTGATCAGGTGATAACCGAACTGGGTTTTTACAGGCATAGAGATTTCATTAACTTTCAGATTAAATGCCACGTTATCATATTCAGGCACCATTTGTCCCCTTTCATAGCTACCCAGAGTTCCCCCGCGTTCATTTGAAGGGCAGGTTGAATGCTGTTTGGCAGCATATTCAAAGCTGATCTCTTCACTAACGATCTTATCTCTGAGTTCAAGGCACTGCTCTTCAGATTCCACCAGGATATGGCTTGTATCAGCAGTTTCCTTTTTCCCAAATTTAGTAGGGTCCTCATTAAAATGATTGCGCACATCGTCATCTTTGAGCTTAGTTGCAGCCATAACGCTGTTGATATTCAATTGCGTGAGGATAAATTCTTTTGCTTTAGCCATTTCCTGCTTAAAGGGTTCTGTTTCATCAAGCTTCCGCTCAATAGCGTCATTTAAAAATAATTCCTGATTGATGAGCTCATTCAATACGTGCTTAATACCTTCTTCATTTTTATATTGAGCAGCAGTTTGCGGTTCGAGTCTCTGGATAAAATTTTCCACATCCAATAGAGAGATTTCTTTGCCATTCACTTTTGCAAGAATCCTATTTTCCATTCCAATACTCCTTAATACTTTTGTGTCTCATTATTAAAGCAGGGGTTATGTGTCAAATGGTATCCCATGTAATGCTGATAATAATCCCCTTAAATAATTTTTTATTGACGGAATATTTAAGTTTCACCACTTTTTGAAATAGAGGTAAATTTTTAATTTTGAGGGAGTAATTATGCCTTTTAGACATGTTGAAAGTGAAAGCTTATTACAGCAATGCCTTGATATTTCCAGCGGTATGTTTATCGGACTTGACAAGCTGGGAAATGTTATCCTGGCAAATGAAAAAGCATCGGAAATATTGGGCTTACCAATAGAAGAGATCATTGGAAAGAACTGGTTTGACATTTTTATCCCCGGAGTAGAAGGTGAAGAGGTTCGAGCTGTTTTTGCCAAAATAATTACCAGAGAGATCACCTCAGTAGAATTCTTTGAAAATGAAGTGATTACCTATACTGGAGATTTAAAAACGATTAGGTGGCATAATTCAATTCTATATGATAGAGATAATAATGTAATTGGTCTGCTGAGTTCTGGAGCAGATATTACAGCTCTCAAAGACACAAGTTCGGCATTATCAAAAAAAGAACAGCAACTTCAGAAAATATTTGATCTCCTCCCAATCGGATTGTGGATAACAGATGAAAAGGGTAAGCTGGTGAGTGGAAATCCTGCCGGCGTGAAGATATGGGGCGCAGAGCCACACGTTGGCATAGAAGAATATGGGATGTTCAAAGCCTGGAGAATGCCCGGTCGCGAGGAGATCATGCCTGAGGATTGGGCTTTGGCACATACTATCAAAGAAGGAGTAACAATTGAGAATGAGCTTCTGGAAATTGAAGCCTTTGATGGGAAAAAGAAACTTATTCTGAATTACACTGCTCCATTAATGACTGATGATGGTAAAATAGAGGGGGCAATTGTTGTTAATCTCGATGTTACAGAAGAAAAGAAACTGGAACAGTCTCTTGCCGAGAGTGAAGAGCGTTTTCAGCAGGCAATGAAAGCAACTCGGGATGGACTTTTTGACTGGAATTTGATTACAAATGAGATATATTATTCTCCGGGCTGGAAAGCCATCCTGGGTTATAGTGATGATGAGATAATAAGCAATCTTTCAGATTGGGAAAAACTCACTCATCCTGACCATGTCGCTATGATTATGGAGATGGTTGATAATTTACTTAAAGGAAAAATAGATCGTTTAGAAATAGAATTTAAAATGAAACACAAAGATGGTGACTGGGTGGATATTCTCTCAAGAGCAAAAAAAATTCTGGATAAAAGCGGTAAAGCAGTGCGCATTGTGGGAACTCATGTGGATATCACAGAATTGAAGCAGTATCGAGAAAAACTGGAAGAGCTTGTGTTGCAGAGAACAGAAGATTTGGAAGAAAAGAATGCAGAATTGCAGAAATATAATAAACTGTTTATCGGCAGGGAGTTCAGGATCAAAGAGCTTCGCGAAGAAGTGAAGGAATTAAAGAGGAAACTCT
>JAVCCT010000114.1 GCA_030765325.1 Candidatus Stygibacter frigidus
ATGCAGCCGCTGATGGTGAATGGGTATCTGATGTGTGGCTGGACTTCCCCTTAGGCGTGACAGTGCTTGATGCCAGTGACGTAGTGGGTGGATCAGGTGGAAAAATGATCTGGGATGGCACTACAGGATCAGGACAGCGAGTCAACTGGCATGGCGTGACACCTTATGAGTGGGGAGTATTGCATGATGGACAGATTGGTACATGGGAAGTAGATGTTCTGCTCAGTACAGAATTTGCCGGTGATATGACCTTTGGATGGGAAATTGGTGGAGATGGTTATGGAGCAGATCCACATAACGTAACTGGCGACATCTATATGCAGTATCCTTTGAGATGGATAAACCTGGATACTTCATCAGGAAATCTGGAAGATGGTGAAGATATGGAGATCACGATGAATTTTGACACTAATGACATCGAAGAAGGAATCCATACCTGTGACATAGTGATCACTTGTGACAGTTGGGATACTAAAATAATTACTGTGGTCATAAACGTGACGAGTATTGATTTGCTGGAGCTGGGATATGATGACGGCAGTGCAGAAGCTGGCGTGAATGTGGGTGTTGCCCAGAATATGGCAGTGAAATTTGATCCAGACTACACAAATGGCAGTTGCGTATTGACCAATGTGAGATTCTTTATCGAGAGTTTGAATACCGGTCAATATATGACCCGTATTTATGATGATAGTGGAGCTGGTGGAATGCCGGGAGCACAATTAGCGCAGTTTGTGATTGTTCCAGATAATCTAACTACCGGCTGGAATACGGTAGCTGTTCCTGAAGCAAGCCTGGAAGCTGTAACTTTTGATAGTGGAGCTTATTATGTGTCAATATTTGAGATGGAAAATGCCAGTACCTTAGGAAAAGATACTGACAGTGTGGAAGGTCAAAGCTATATCACAGTGAGTAATATCTGGGAGGTAGTCACTGATGGTAATCTGATGATCCGTTCATATCTGTATTATCCTGAAGAACTGGGTACTATTGGAGATGTGGACAGCAATGGTGAGATAGAAGCTTATGATGCTTCAATGGTTTTACAGTATACTGTGGGTATACCGACTCCAGTTGATCCTTTCCCGGAAAACTTGGCAGATGTGGATGGAAATGGTTCTGTGGAAGCCTATGATGCTGCACTTATTCTGCAGTATGTAGTTGGTATTATCGATGAATTCCCGATAACTTCACGTATCAATGATATACCTTCAGTAAACCTTGATTATTACTATGATGGGGAAGAACTGGTTATCACAGCAAATGGTGAGTTATATTCAGCCAGTCTGGAATTTCCATTTAAACTGGAAGCAGAGAAACTGCAGATCAATGATCAATTTATTTCAGCCGTCTGGGGTGACAAAGTTGCAATTGCATCAGCATATCCAGTCAGCGGAGAGATATTGCGCATTCCTGTGGGACATTTGGAAGGTCAGCACATATTTACATCGGCAAACAGTATCAGAGGTGAATTGATGATATCTAAACCAGTTCTTGCCAGTGGTATAAGATCAGTCTATCCTAATCCCTTTAATCCGGAAACAACAATTGGTTATAATATGGGAATTGAAGGGACTGTGAAGATAGATATTTATAACTGCAAGGGCCAGAAAGTGGAAACTCTGCTTGAAGCCAGACAGGATGCCGGCGAACACTCAGTAGTGTGGTCAGCAGAAAAGAGAGCGAGTGGAATTTATTTCGTACGAGTAAATATCAATGGACAACGTGAGCAGAGAAAAGTTTTATTGATAAAATAAAATTGAATAGAATTTATATAAGAATCCCCATTTTAAAAGATGGGGATTTTTTTCCCCCATAATCACATTATACTATAATAAATAAAAAAATATGTGGAGAAGATATGAAGAAATTAGCATTAGTCTTGATACTGGTAAATATAATCTTATTAAGCGGAGCCAGCATGTCTGATGAAATACTGAAGCAGCTTGCTGATGATAATAGCTGGCAGGTCTTAAAAACCAAGGGAGCCACAGTTATCCGCAGGAAGTCCGTAGATGGTTTTGATCTATTTGCTCTGGAGATAACCAGAAAAATAGACGTTAAACCAGAAGCAGTATTTGCGGTATTGCTCGATGTGAATTCCTATCCGGAAATATTATCACAAAGTAACTATCTGGAAGTAGAAGAAGTATCTCGAGATCCGGAAAATATAATCGGTTATCAGTTTGCCAGAATTCCACTGGTTTCCAATCGACATTACCTTTTTGATTTTGATCTAAAATCGTATCAGGCGAGTTTGACAAGGGAAACCATGAACCTGCACTGGACATTGATAGACCCGTCAGGAAAATATTCAGAATATATCAGTAAAAAGAACCAGGAAAACAAAAATCCTATCTATATAGCAAATGGAGCGGGGTTGTGGACAATAAAAAAACTTGCTGATGGTAGATATGAAAATACCTATAGATTGTATCTTGATCCGGCAGGTTGGATGCCTGGCTGGCTGGTGAATAGTTTTAATGTAAAAAATCTGGAGCGGCTATTTGATCAGGTAATCGCAGCTGCTGTCAAAAGGAGTAATTAATGAGAGGACTATTGATCATAATTATTCTGCTGACGCTGCTGGGCTGCAAGAATGATAATAGCGATCAGACAGTAGATCTGGTGGACATCCCGAAATTTATGGGTGACTGGTATGTGATTTCCATATTACCAAATCCCATCGAGAAAAAGGCAGTGAATTCCATAGAATCTTATAAATTAAATGAAAAGGGTGGAATAGATATCACTTATGCATTTTATAAGGGCTCTCCTGATGGCAAAAAGAAAGTTATGCACCCCAAAGCAACTATATATAATGAGGAAACAAATTCAGAATGGAGAGTACAATTTCTCTGGCCCCTTAAATTACCCTATTTGATAATCTGGCTGGATGAAGAATATGAAACTACGGTAATAGGCGTTCCCAATAAAAAGTATGCCTGGGTTATGAGCCGTACTCCAGAGATAGAAGCAGAAAAATATGGACAAATTTTGGCAAGAATGACTGAATTGGGTTATGATGTGGATAAATTAAAATTAATTCCTCAAAAATGGGAGTAATGATAAAATATGCTGTATATCGATGGGAGGCGTCTTTATAAGGCTTTTCTGGCTGGTAGCCAAAGTGTGTTTTCGCAAAGGGAATATTTAAATGAGATCAATGTATTTCCTGTTCCTGATGCTGATACTGGAGCTAATCTTTCTGCAACTCTCAAAAATATTGTCGATGCCAGTGAATATGATCTTTGCCTCAAAACCACTGCCAACAATCTGGCAGAAAACGCATTGACTATGGCAAGGGGTAATTCAGGGATAATTTTTTCCCAGTTTCTTTTTGGTATTAGCCAGGAACTTGAAAATGAAAAACGCCAAACTATCAAGAAATTCTCCGCGGCAATTAATAAAGCGGTAAGTTATATGTACCGATCATTGCTCAATCCAGTGGAGGGTACAATGATAACTGTTATCAGGGACTGGGCAGAAAGTTTTCATCATCATTCAGAAAAGACTAATGACCTTTTGAAGATATTTGAGCAATCACTGGTAAAAGCCAAAGAATCTTTGGTAGAAACTCAGACCAGACTGGCTGCATTGAAAAAGGCTGGCGTAGTAGATGCCGGAGGGATGGGATTCGTTGTTTTTCTGGAAGGGATATTGAAATATTTGAAAACCGGTAAACTGGAATTTTCTTATATTAAGCATCAAAGCCTCTCAGTGGAGCATGTTCACGAGGAATATCAAGGTGAATATAGATATTGTTGTGAGACCCTGCTTACGAATCTAAAAAAAGAGCCGGAAGAATTAGTTAATGATCTGGGCAGATTTGGTGATTCTGTGGCAATTGCTGGCGGTAAAAATCGCCTGCATCTGCACATTCACAGCAATGCTCCCACAGAAGTATTTCATTTTCTCTCGCAAAATGCCAACATTGGCAGTGTGAAAGTGGATGATATGAAATGGCAGCATATAATCCAGGAAAAAAGAAAATATAAGACCGGTCTCATAACAGATAGTGCCGCAGATATTCCTCTGGAACTTATCGAAAAATATCAGATCAATAGAATTCCGATCAAGATCATTTTTGGAGAGGATATATATCTTGATAAAGTTACTATCAATCCTGAGATGTTTTATAAACTCATAGACAGTGGTGAGCAATTTCCCCGCAGTTCACAGCCAGATCCTGCGCAGGTGAGTTCTACCATTGATTTTGTATCTTCTCATTATTCCCAGGTAATTAATATCTCAATATCATCTCAGCTTTCAGGTGTGTATAATCTAATGAATCAGGCAGTTAAGGGTGAGGACAATGTGGCGGTATTTGATTCGAGACATCTTTCGGTAAGTGAAGGTCTGCTGGTGTTAAGAGTGGCAGAAGCTATTGATCAGGGGATGGAATATCAAGAAATACTTGAAAATCTTTCTGACTGGCGGTCAGGAAGCTGGATATTTACAGATATTCATTCTTTAAATTATATGGTCAGGGGAGGACGGGTAAGTCCGCTTAAGGGAAAAATTGTAAAGCTGCTTAACCTGAAACCAATTGTTTCTTTAGATGACAAAGGCAAGGCGATTGCCTGGGGAAAATCATTCTCTCGCAAGGCAAATTTTGATAAGATCATCAAACTGGTAGAAGAAAAAGCCAGTGAAGGTTATTTATGGAATTATGCTATTGTGCATGCCCAGAGTTTGTCCCGGGCGAAAAAATACGCTGAGGAACTAGAATCAATACTTAATAAAGAGCCAATGTATATTATGGATATAAGCCCTGTAGTGGGGGTTCACAACGGACCTGGAGCATGTGCTGTGGGTTTGCTTATTGAAAAGGAGAAATAATGGATGCTTATAAAGTCGCTGGTTTGACAATTCTAATATCTATGACCCTGGGCTGGATAATCGCTCAGATAAAAAAGAATAATACTATAGCAGATATTTTTTGGGGTTTAGGATTTGTTATCGTAGCCTATGTAACCTTACTATCAAGAGGTATATATACACCCCGCCAATTGATCATCACAGCTTTGGTTACAATTTGGGGTTTGCGACTGTTTAGCCATATCAGCCGCAGGAACTGGAATAAGCCAGAGGATTTCCGCTATCAGGATATGCGTAAAAAATGGGGCAAGTGGCAGGCTTTCAGAGCATACACTGATGTATTTATTTTACAGGGGATTTTTCAATTTATAGTTAGTATGCCAATAATATTGGTAAATAATTCATCAAATCCAAATCTGTATTGGACTGATTATTTAGGTGTTTTTGTTTGGTTGACAGGGTTTGTGTTTGAGGTTACTGGTGATGCTCAATTAAAGGCATTTATCAGTAATTCTGCTAATAAGGGAAAACTTATGACTTCTGGATTATGGGCATGGACACGTCACCCCAATTATTTTGGCGAGGCAAAAATGTGGTGGGGACTGGCAATCATTACATTTGGATCAGACCAAAGCTGGAAAATATTGATAAGTCCAGTATTTATGACATTTTTACTGCTATTTGTAAGCGGAGTGCCCTTGTTAGAGAAAAAGTATCAATCCCGAGCAGACTTTCAAGAGTATAAGAAGAGAACTAGTAAATTTTTCCCTTTACCTCCCCGGGAAAAAGTAATCTAAGATATATATCAAATTATTATTTATCCACAATACCTTAATTTTCAGATATTTGGTACAATTATTGCTTTATAATAAATTAGTAAAGGGAATTTATAGAAAAGGAAGTAATATGAAAAAGAATTTAATTTTTGTAGTATCTATTTTAATGGGCATATTCTTATTTGGAGCCTGGGTATCTATACCGGTAAATGACGGAACAGGGTTGATTAGCTATACCCAAGCAGACCGGGGAAACATTTCCCTGGAATTTAATCTTGATGGTTACGAAATGGAGCAGGTTGTAAAATCTGGTAACAGTTATAGTAAAATCAGCTATCCTGAAGAAGGAAAAATACTTGATATTGGAATGCCTGATCTGCCAGTTTTTACTCGTTTGATCGCTATTCCTGATGAAGGGACTAGTACTTTGACTATCACATCATCTAATTATCACATTGTAAAAGATATCACTGTTTATCCCCAGGAAGAATTACTTACTGAGAGTGAACCCGTAAGAGAAACATATACAGTTAATGAAGAATACTATAAAACTGGTGGAATATATCCTGCAAATATGGCAGTTCTTGGTGAACCAGCAATTATGCGTGATCTGCGGCTGGTAAAGGTTACATTCTATCCTTTCCAGTATAATGCAGCCAAACATGAATTGATCGTGCACGAAAATATTAATGTGGAAGTAACTACATCCGGCAGAGGTGGAATAAATGTGAAAACTCATGATCGTCCACTTTCTAGAGCTTTTTCTAATATTTACCAATCTCAGGTATTAAATTACCAGGAAACAGCCGGCTTGAGGGAAGACTATCAGAGACCAGCGATTTTATTTATTTATCCGAATAATAATTCAGTGGAAAATAATCTGGAATACTTACTGGACTGGAAAGATAAGAAAGGATATGATGTAAGTGCTGCCCACACAGGTGAAACTGGTACTTCTAATACATCTATTAAGAATTATATTCAGGATGCTTATGATGACTGGACAAATCCTCCCGAATTCGTAGTGCTGGTGGGTGATGCTAATGGCAGTATTGCCATACCATCCTGGACGGAGAACTGGACTGTGTATTATCATGGCATAGGAGATCAACCCTACTCTCAGCTTGCTGGTAATGATGTACTGGCTGATGTAATGGTTGGGCGTCTTTCAGTGAATAGTATAAGTGAATTGCAAACGATGATCGCCAAATCTATCAACTATGAACGTGAGCCCTATATGGGAAATACTGACTGGTTTGAGAATGCTGTATTAGTGGGAGATCCTTCACATTCTGGACCCTCTACAGTATCAACCTGTGAAGTAGTGAAAACCTATATCCAGAATTACAATGATGATTTTAGTTTCAGCGAAACTTATACAGGTAATTGGGAAAGTGGTCTTACAAATGGTATCAATCAGGGAGCTTCTTTTGTCTGCTACCGCGGATATATTGGCATGAGTGGCTGGGATTCAGGAGACATCAATAGTCTCACAAATGGCTGGATGCTGCCATTAGGCTGTATTCTTACCTGTTCCACCGGAAGTTTTGATGGCAATGCAAATAGTGAAATTTTTGCCAAAGCAGGTACTTCTTCAGTTCCCAAAGGGGCTATTGCTGCTTACGGTACTGCTACCTCAGGAACGCATACCTGCTTTAATAACAGTGTTACTTCCGGTATTTTTTATGGCATCTTTGTTGACCATATTTTCAATCCCGGTGGTGCTTTAGTGCGGGGAAAACTGAATCTATATACTCAATATCCCCAAAATCCCAATAATTTTGTGGACATCTTCTCACACTGGAATAACCTGATGGGTGATCCATCTGTGCAATTATGGACTGCTGTACCTCAGCAAATGACAGTATTCTTTGACGATGATGTGGCTGCTGGAACAAATTATATGCAAATAGTAGTTCTGGATTCAGAGGGAACTCCACTCAAGGATGCCTGGGTTACTGCCAGAGGAAATGACTATTATTTTACGGGTTACACTGATATTAATGGTATATATTATCTGGATGTTCAGGATGCTGAAATAGGCGAAGATTATGAATTGACCATAACCAACCATAACTGCATTGCCTTTGAAGATGAATTTACTGTCAGTCAGGCAGATATATATCTTGATATCGATAACCTGGTTATAAATGATACAAATGGTGATGGAATTGCCAATCCTGGAGAAGATATTACTCTGGATTTAACTATCAATAACTATGGAACCAATACAGCTACATCCGTGGAAGCCAGCCTGGAATCATTGAACGATAACGTAACTATTACTACAGACACTGCTCAGTTAAATGACATTACTGCCGGAGCTTCAATTAATAATAGTGACCTGGAATTAACAATTGATGCTGCTACCTTAGGTAGCACTACAGCTCAACTTAATCTAACGCTTACCTGTGATCAGGATAGCTGGATATTACCGATATTCCTTAATATCGAGGGTGCTGTGCTTGATATTACAGATTATACTTATGATGGAAATGGCATAATTGATCCAGGTGAGACCAGTGAAATATACTTTGATATCACAAATCTGGGTGAAATTACCGCCATGAATGTATCCGGTGAACTAGAATGCCTTAATCGCCGTATAACTATAAATGACAGTGTGGCAGAATTTGGCTCCGTAATGCCTGGTGATGATGTGAATAATTTTAATGATCGCTATGAGATCACTGCCAGCAGTGCTATTCTGCCTGGAAGTCAGATCCCGGTAAGTATTCATTTCACTAATGCCAATGGTTATGATGCTTCTGCTCCTTTTGTTATTGAGGTGGGTACTGTAACTCAATCGGATCCTCTGGGACCTGATGATTATGGCTATTACTGCTATGATGACAGTGATACTGATTATGATAAATGCCCTGAATATGACTGGATAGAGATTAATTCTATCGGAGATGATACTGGTTTGTATATTAGCAGCTATCCTCAGGATGACTGCGATATCGAAGATATTGATTTCCCTGCTGATTTCACATTTGTATTTTATGGTGAAGAATATGACATGTTCACCGTGGGCACAGCCGGCTGGATTGCACCAGGTGGCTCTGAGGTACGATCATTTATGAATTGGGCAGTTCCGGGTCCGCATGGTCCCAGCCCAATAATCGCTGCTTTCTGGGATGATCTTGAAAATGGTTCAGGACATGTATACACTTATTATGACATTGCACAGCATTATTATGTGATTGAGTGGGATCACATGGTGAATGAAGCAACTAATGCAGAAGAAACCTTCCAGATGATCCTTTATGATCCAAATTTCTATCCCACCACATCAGGTGACAGTGAGATCAAGATGCAGTATAAAACAATAACCAATAATAACAGTGGCTCATATCGTGCCGATCATGGACAATATTGTACTGTCGGTTTAGAAGATCCCACTGCAATAATTGGTCTGCAGTACACCTATAATAATTCGTATTCCAATGCTGCCAAACCTTTGGAAAATCAGATGGCAATCCTTTTCACCAGCCCACCCATCCCACCGGATGGTCCTTTCCTCACAATCGTGGAATATAATGCTGTAGCTGGTGGAGACACCTTCATTGAAGCTGGAGAAGAAGCAGTTATCTCTATAATTCTGGAAAACATTGGAGCAGATACGGCAAACAACGTAGAAGTAGTGATCACAGAAAATGACCAGTATATAGAAATAGTAAATGATACAGGCAATTGTGACCTTGTAGTAGCTAATGATATGGTTTCTATCCCAGATGCCTTCACGATCAGTATCAGTGAGAATGTACCTGATTACTATACTTTCTCTCTAAATGCCAATATTAGCAGCGAAGAAGACTCATGGAGTCAGTTAATAGTACTCACTGCTTATCAGGCAAACACCTTTGCAGTGAATCCTGAAAGTATTGAACAAGAACTGATCTGGGGTAATACTGGCAGCACTTCTTTTGAGATCACTAATATCGGTGATGTGCCGGTAAACTTTTATATCAGAACAGATGAAACTCATCCAACCAGAGATATTACTGGTTCTTTCATGGAGTGTGATACTGAAGGCTTCACTCCTGGAGAAACTACTTCCTGGACTTTTACTGCCTTTAATGGTTCTGGTGATAACGAATGGATTTCTGACATCTGGATAGATTTTCCTTTGGGCGTTACTGTCAATAATGC
>JAVCCT010000223.1 GCA_030765325.1 Candidatus Stygibacter frigidus
TGAAATTTGCTAATCTTTCAGGTCCCACGATCGCTCGGGAATTGGCTGAAGGACTGCCGGCAAAAGCTATTCTTTCTTCTAAAGATGTTTCTTTGCTGCTGCAATTGCAGGAAATTCTTGATAATGATCTGCTTAAGTATGAATTTTCGCGTGATGTGATCGGTAATGAACTTGCTGCTGCCATGAAGGGACTGATAGCTATTGCTGTGGGTATCTCGGATGGTTTAGGTTTCAAAACAAACGTTTTTGGACTCATTATCACCTATGGACTGTGGGAATTTGAGACAGTGATGAAATTTCTCAATGTGCCTACCCAAACGGTGTATGGCATTGCTGGAATGGGTGATCTGATCACAACCTGTATCTCGGAAAACAGTAGAAACCGCACTTTTGGCAAATACCTTGCTCAGGGCTATTCGCTTGAAGATGCGCTCCTTAAAGTTGGGATGGAAGTAGAAGGTGTATCCATGGCAAAAACTATTCGTAAATTGGCTCAATTCAATCTGTCCATTCCGTTGGTTTCATGCATCACGCGGATTATTTTTGACGGGGTGGAAGACATTAGAAAAGAGTTACTTGATACGCTGAATTCCATCTCCTGAAAAAAAAGTATTGCCAGTTTAGATTAACTTAATTTTTTTAAAATCATTAAATATGGAGCTAAAATTATGGAAAAATTGATTAATGACATGAACATCAATTTCGATGCTTTGCTTAAGCAGGGTTTCGCAGTAATAGATGTTCGCTACAAAGAATATGAGATAGTACCCGAAGGATTTAAATATGTTATCATTCTGGTAGATCACGACCGTGAAGATTTCTATGTTGATATGCTGAAAAGCTATCTGGGTCATGATCTCGAAGATAATAATGTTTATGAAGTCTGGCTTTCAATTCTTAAGCATAAACTTAAAATGAGTGCCACGCTAAAAAGGGATATTTCAATAAAAGTAGCGACTCTTGATTTTCTGGAATCAAAAGTCTGAATGATAACTACCCCTGCTTGGGCAGGGGGCTTTTTGTTAAATATAAACAGGAGTTTTAAAATGGAAAGATCATTACTGTTGATAAAACCCAATGCCACTAAGAGAAACCTGATCGGTGCAATAATCAAAATGCTGGAAGATAACCATTTTAAAATTGCTCATCTTAAATCCTTCAAAATGTCAGATGAACTGGCACAGTCTTTCTATGCTGAGCACCATGGCAAGGGTTTTTATGAAGACCTGGTTAGTTTTATGAGATCAGGCACTATTATTGGTATAGTAGTGGAAAAGGATAATGCTATCGATAACCTGAGACTTCTGGTGGGCAAAACAAATCCTGAAGCAGCTGATCCGGGTACAATTCGCTATCTATATGGTGAATCTGTCAGTTTGAATTCTGTTCATGCTTCTGATTCGCCCAAATCTGCTGTACGAGAAATAAAACTGATCTTCCCTGAATTATAATATCCTTTTTTTACCGGCATCTGCTGGAATACAATATATCTTGAGGTAAAATGAAAATTCATACTATCAACTGCGGGAATTCGTCTGTCAAATTTCAGTTTATTAATCTTGAAGATAAATTCGTAGTGGTAGTGAGATTTTTGACCTTTATCAGCCAGATTCACATGTAAAAATTCTTTAAATACCTACCAATGAAGAAATGATGATAGCTCTGGAAACAGTAAAACTTCTGAACTCGCGAAGTTGATTAATTGCTCTTACATTTAAGTTCGTTTTGTTCGTAGCTCAAAAAAAGAAAATTTACCCTATGTGTCAGATTAGTTAAATGGATTAGGATAATTCTGCCTGAGCTCAAAACTAATAGGAACTCCATCATCATCATTATCACGATCAATAATCACTGGCTGACTGGGAATCTCAGAAACGCCAATTCCCGCATCCGCAATTAGAGGATAATCCCAAACTAAATTGTAGTGATGATGATCAGAGTGATCCATTAAAACTGTAAATATCATATATTGATCAGTATCAGGATTTGTGAGCTTGATATTAATACTATCAGATAACGTGAATGTTCCGTTGTAATTGGCATCTTCATCGTATATTGGCTGTTCACCAAGGTTAAACAGATGGGGGAATGCTAATTTATTATTAAGGTGGAAAGCACCTTCATCATCTGTGCTGCCTACTATGCTCAAATCTGGAAATACCAGCAGCTCCATGCACATATATTTGCTTTCATTATATAACACTTCACCACTTGCAGTGTCAGTAGCGGTCATCTCATATCTAAAAATATTAGTGCCGCCGATATTAGGTGGCTCAGCATCATTATTAACACCATTCCAAACAATTTGATGTTCACCAGCCTCAAGATTATCATCTGTCAATGTGCGTACAAGTTCATTTTGAAGATTAAATATCTCCAGCTCGATACGGCTCATTTCACTAACGGAAAAGGAAATTACCGTTTGAGGTCTGCCACCAGTCTGAACATTAGAAAAGGCATTATTGACATTATTAATTCTTACAATGAGTCCCTGCACAGAATTTCCAACAATATCAACTACCTTAAGACTGAATAATTCTCCATTCTCACTGGATTCATCATCACTGCAACTCAGCAGTAGCAAAGCTAAGACAAATATTATGAATAATTTTTTCATTTTCTTTTTCCTCAATTTATACATCAATCAGAATTTTATTACTAAAACAATCTGCTAATCAACCAGGTAATTGTCAATAACTAAAAAAGTGTTCAATTCTCACAACCAAGGAGACTGTTCAATATATTTTGAGGATTTTCACTGTAGGTGATATTTACTTGTAGCCCCAGGTTGGAGCGAAGCGACTATCTGGGGTTTTATAATTTATATTCACCCTTCCGTCCCAAACACCGGCAGAGCCGGTGTTTGGGACGGAAGGGTATCCTGGTTTTTTTATATTTCCCCTGGGTAGAAACTGCGTTTCAACCCAGGGCTACA
>JAVCCT010000189.1 GCA_030765325.1 Candidatus Stygibacter frigidus
TATAATGACCAGTAAGCATCATATCTTGTTTACAAACATAGGGTATTCCTGGATTTTCTGTATCACTATACAGGTATGTAAGTAATCCGGTTTCTGTGTCAATATAAGAAGGGTTTTCCTGATCAAAAGTTGCTACCTGGGTGTACATCTCAAATCGTCCTTCACCATAGTTCTCATTAATTAAAACTAAAAGCTCGTCGTCCTGGTATCCGTTAATATCGGTATGTGCCAGATATCCCATCATTATAACTACGTTATCATGAACTTCCATTGAAATAATAGGACGTGCCCATTCAGGGTCTTCTGCATTCCAAAGATCCATCTGGTCTACTGTTCGATAAGTCCAATCTAGAGTGCTCTGCATATCCAAATCACCTGTTGTAAAATCTGCATAAGCGATTAATATATTTTCTGATGGTAATGCTTCATTGCCATGAGAAGAAGTTGCATTCGAAGAAAATACATAAATTCTACGGTGATCTGGCAGTGGAGAAGGTCCGATCTGCACCTTGGGCCATACGAATTCATCATCAGAATAGGGATAGGTTCCGTTTGTCTGCATCTCTGCCTTGTCCATAACAGTATAAGCAGGATCAAGCCACAAACCAGGCGCACTCAGAAGGTGATAAAGATCATATATAAATATTACATTAGAAGTACTCTGATGGTATGACATAAAAACATCACCAGTTTCAGGATCAACGTCACAATCGCCATATCGCCCTTCACATCCTACGCCACCGGAAGTATATACATTACCACTGGCATCTACATAAGAATATGAAAGTTGATGTATGGCTGTGGCAGTCTGTGCAGTACGGTATGTAAGATATATCCCTCCACCATGTTCTTCTGGCTGTGAAGCCATTGGGATGCCTGTGTAGGCGTGGAAATAATCATATTGACTGGACAATAATCCAACGGGTTCGACAGCCCATTCCCATTCAGGAACATCGCGTGAAATCCTTGATTGGTGGGTTGGACTAAATGGGGCATCCACAGGTGTTACGCTCTTGTGATCTACTGGGAAATCAGTGGAAAAAAGGCATGTAACCAAGCCTATGAACACTAAAATAATTAAAGTCTTCTTCATAAATACTCCTTCGAATAAATTTATGACTAATAAATAGTGTAAGGTTGATATTTGGCAAGAAAAAAAAATATTTATGTCTAAGTGTATTTGAAAAATATATACTTTGTATCATGTAAACCCCTTTTGAACAGTATAATTACTATTTCTATAAAAGCAGGTAAAGTATTCTGCCAAAAATACCCACTAAACTCGATGAGATCATCCTTAAGGATATTCACCCCAAAAAAAGTAAGTGATCTTTTCAGATAATATCAATCAGTTATCAGGTCTCAATTTCAGGAAAAAAAAATACAATTCGAGTATTGCAGAAATTTCTTGATCATACTGATTATTACGAGAGCTATTAAAAAATCTCGGCAATTCTTTTAATTCTATCACTAAGTATCATTATTCTAAAAAAGCTCATTTCATTTTCATTTACAAGTCTATGAATTATTATTGAGCTTTTCAGGCAAGACAAATCAAGTGTAGCCAATTGTATTGACAGATAGAATTTATTCTTATTAGTGGCTTATGGATAAAAATAAAGAAATCGAAGGAATAATATTCCGCTCAGACAGACAAGGCGATCAAGTAAGCACGGAGCCATATAATCCCTCTCGGGAAGTTTATCACTTAAATTCCAGTTTAATCAGGAAATATGAACTCAAAACGGGTTTTAGAATAAAATTTAAAGCCGTTAGGAAGAATATTCATGAATTGATCAGCATCAATGGCAATCCACCAGATAAAGTTCTTTATAGAAGAAATTTTGATAAATTGATCGCAATTAATCCCCAGAACAAATTTGATTTTGGTGCATCATCAGATACTACTTTGAAAGCGATTGATTTCGCTGCACCTATAGCCAAAGGGTCAAGGGCATTAGTGATCTCACCTCCCCGGGCAGGAAAAACTGTTCTGCTTGAAAAGTTTGCTCTGTTTTTTGCTGAGATTGAAAATTTAAGAACTATTCTTTTTCTGGTGGATGAACGCCCTGAAGAGATCACAAATTTTCAGAGATTAACAGATCTGCCGGTATTTTCCAGCTCCATGGATCAGGAAACTGATCGCCATATCAAGCTGGCGGAATTACTGGCAAAAAACATCCGCTATGAGATGGAATCAGGCAATGATGTGGTTGTGCTCATTGATAGCCTTACCCGCCTTGGGAGAGCTCATAATCTGAATGACCGCAGATCTGGCAGTCACATTATGTCTGGTGGACTGGGTTCAAATGCCTTGCAGATACCTCGAAAACTATTTGGTCTTGCCCGAAATATAGAAGGTGGCGGATCTTGTACTATCATCGCCACTATACTGCACGAAACAGGCTCTCGCATGGATGACATTATCTTTCAAGAATTTAAAGGTACTGGTAATTGTGAAATAGTGCTTGATCGTGATCTGGCTGAAATGAGAATTTTCCCGGCTATCAATATTCAACAAAGTGGCACCAGGAGGGAAGAGCTTTTCCGTTCCGAAGCGGAATTGGATAAGAACAATAATCTGCGTAGAGATTTATTGAGACTGGATAAATTTGAAGCAATGAAGAAATTGATCAATATTCTGGGAAATAATTAAAGAGATATTTCTGTGAATATTTTCAAAAACAATAATACCAATGTCAATCTTGCCTATATTTACACGGCTTTGCAGTCTTTTGGACGCGGTATCTGGATGGGAAATGTACTCAGTTTATATATCGTGCTTTTTTCTGAAACTTCTAATGGGATATTTGGCTTGTCTTCTAACGAATTATTGGGTATCACAGCTGGAGTATCTGGCATTGCCATGACGGCAATCGTATTTCCTGCTGGTTTTATGGCAGATAAATTTCCCCGGGATCGCATCCTGAGAATTTCTGCCTTTGCCGGAATTATTGCCATGCTATCTTTGGGTATTGCCAATAGTATCATAATGATAATGATAGCTCTTTTCTTGTGGGGTGCTTTCCAGGGCCTTTCCCGACCAGCTTTTGAGTCTATTCTGGCTGATTCACTGCCTACCGGTTTCCGCTCCGGCACTTATTCCAGGATTCATTTAGTGCGCCAGCTTTCCATGTCTGCTGGACCTTTCCTGAATGTTATTCTATTTCTTCTCTTTGGTGATAAATGGGATATTAGTGTCCTCAAATCCGTAATGTATGTCGGTATTGGAGTATCCCTGCTATCTACGGGAGTGCTATTCTTCTTCAAGGATGAGCGCAGCCTGGGTGATGAAAGTGAAGCTTTTTTCCATGCTGATGATTCCCTTCCGGAAAGTGATCTCAAACAGCAAGATCATCTGGCTAAAAAAATCGCTGTTCTATTGGTAACATCAAATGTGATCATTGGAATGGGTGCTGGGATGTCTATAAAGTTTTTTCCAGTCTTCTTTCGCTCCTTATATCACTTGCAGCCTGTTGCCGTACAGATCATCATGGGTATCACTTCAATCTTTACAGGACTCTTTGCCTTAATTGCCCAGAAATTCTCTCTGAAGCGGGGGAGAGCAAAAATGATCTTCGCCGTGCAATTAACTGCTACTTCCTGTCTGATAGCGATCGGATTTTATCCGGCAATATTTCTTCTAATACCCTTATTTATCATGAGAGGTGCTCTCATGAATGCTTCCCAGCCTTTGAGCCGCTCTATACTTATGGATGTAGTCCCCAAAAAACATCGCGGAAAATGGAATTCTATTGAAACTGTCGCCTGGGGTTTGTTCTGGAATGCTTCTGCCGTAATTGGTGGTTTCCTGATAGGCGATAATAATTTCCAACGCTGCTTTTTCATCACTGCCGGCATCTATCTGATTGGCAGCATCCCCATTATTATGCTCATCCCATTGGTGAAAAATGAAATGGGAAGTAATTAATTATTTCTATCTAAATCTACTTTTATTACATATTACCCTGTCTCATTTTGACTATAATCCTATTTTATCCTCCCTTTTTCCTCCTCTAATTAATCCCTAAAGCGAGTTAATTAACCTGAAAGACATAGCACATAGTGACAATTTAATGTGAGATAGTGCTATGTTGTTCAGCTTCAAGGGTTCAATTTTGTTGAAAATGAGGTTTTTATAAGACCTATAGGACGTATAAGACCTATAATAAATATGGTTTAGCTAACCAGTGAGACGAATAAAGGGCTATGATACACAAATTGTCCCATGGCACAAAAAATATATTACTTGACAAAATATGTGTCACGAGACATGTTATGTCCCGTAAGCTAAAAAGTGTCTCAGTGGGTTTTGAGGGTAATTATAAGATTAAAGGAGAAACAAAAATGATAAAAAAGACAGAAGAATTTTTGCAGAAACAGGATGAAATTCTGGTGGCTGCATTTGATCTATTTAGAAGATTTGGGATAAAGCGAGTAAAAATGACAGATATAGCCCAGGTTGCGGAAATGTCACGCTCTACACTATATCGTTATTTCAAGAATAAACGGGATATTATGGAACTAATTCTGGAGCGTCAGCGGGAATACGGGCTTGAATTTCTGGAATATATCAAAGATGACAGTGTAAGTTTATCTGAGAAATTTCAGGAGATGCTCAGGATGAAGTTTGAGATGGTTAAAAGTTGGGGAGACCTGCTGATCCAGGAAGTGATGAAGGATGCAGATTACAGCAGGCAATTGCATAGCCTTCAAGCAGAAATGTCAGAGGAATTTATAGAATTTTTACGCAGGGAACAGGAGAAGGGAAATATAAATAGTGAGTTTGATGCTGAATTCATCTATATGTATCTGCTTAAGCAGGAATATCTGATAATGGATAAGACAATGCAGGGACATTATCCTGATCTGGCATCTTTGATCGTGGCAGTATTAGACATTTCTCTAAATGGAGTGAGGAGAAGATAGTGAGACGCAGTATTATATTGGTAATTATGATTTTGAGCATTATGCCACTAATGAGCTGGGATATTCAGCATGGCATCTATATTTCAAGCCAATATCTCAGGAGTTCGGAGCATGATCAGGGAGATTTTTATCTGGAATATTATCCTTCAGTTCAGAAACAATTCCTTCAAAGTGGCAATATCACACTGGACAGCAATCTGGAATTGATGAGCAGGGGAGAAGCAAAGGTCATTAATAATGATGTAGAGAGCGCTTGTGAGTTTGATGTGTACCGTTTTTGGCTGCGTTCATCAGCTGAGCAGAGCGAATTCCGGATAGGATTGCAGAAGATCAATTTTGGCCCAGCTCGTTATTTGCGAAGCCTGCAATGGTTTGACAGGATAGATCCGCTTGATCCTCGCCAGCAGACTGAGGGAGTGTGGGGTATGCTGATGCGCTATTACAGCTTGGATAATAGTAACTACTGGTTCTGGGTACTTTATGATGAATCGGAATTAAAGGGTGCGGAGCTGGTGGAATCACGAGATAAATCAATTGAGATGGGAGGAAGATTGCAATTATCAATTCTCGGGGGAGATATTGGTTTTAGTTATCATAACCGGGGGGTTAAGAATCCTGGAATAGATGCCAGAGAGTCGGAATTATTTGTTGATTCAGAGGAACGTCGGTTTGGATTTGATGGTTCCTGGGATATTGGCATAGGGTTATGGCAGGAAACTTCAATTTCAATTTATGATGGAGTTGATAATTTGCCATTATATGCTGAATTTTATACTTTAGGAGCAGATTATACCTTTGAATTGGGGAATGGTTTGCATATACTGGCAGAGCATCAATATATCAGGACAGAGGATAGATTTTGGGATAAAACTGGGGAGCAGAAGAATATGAGTCTGCTGACAGCGGATTATCCAATTGGTTTGTATGACAGTATCATGGGACTTGTAAGTTATGATCATCAAGATGAGAATATGTATTATTACTTATCATATACCCGGGTGTATGATTATGTAAGCCTGTATTTTAATCTTAGTTATAAACCGGAAGGAGTGCAGGATGACACTTATCGTATGAAATCTTCAGAGACAGCACTTCAAATATTATTACAATTAAATTATTAGGGGAGATCATGGAAAAACTGATCAATATCAAAGAAATGTATAAGCACTATCCAGTAGGAACGGGAAAATTTACAGCGTTGAAGGACATAAACCTGGAAATAACATCAGGAGAATTCAGCGGGGTTGTGGGACCGAGCGGTTCGGGAAAAACTACTTTATTGAATATCATTGGTTCGCTGGATGTGCAATCAGAAGGAATAGTGGAAGTGCTGGGTAAAGATGTGAAATCATTGAATCACAGGCAGTCAGCAGATCTGCGGAGCAAGCATATAGGCTTTATCTTTCAGACCTATAATCTGCTACCGGTATATACAGTGTTTGAGAACGTGGAATTTCCACTTCTGCTGCTCAATTATAGTGTAGCTGAACGGAAGAAAATGGTGATTGATGCTTTGGAATGGGTGGGCTTGATGCCTAAGATCAAGAGTCGTCCAGCTCAGCTTTCCGGGGGAGAATGCCAACGGGTGGCAATTGCCCGGGCAATAGTGAAAAAGCCTCAGATTGTTCTTGCAGATGAGCCTACAGCAAACCTGGATGCTGAAAATTCACATCATATTTTGAGGACTATGGTGGAATTGAATGAGAAATTAGGAACGACCTTTGTATTCAGCACCCATGATGCCAAGGTGATCAATTATCTGCGGAGAAAGATCACACTATTAGATGGCAGAATAGTATCTGATGATATAATTGATAAGTAAACGGGAGTCACTGGATGATCTTGAAATTAGCCTGGAGAAATATAATAGGGGGTGGTTTTCGTACATGGTTGAATGTATTCATTCTATCAGTTGTTATTGTGACAATTATAGGTTTTCATGGTATGTACATTGGTTGGCAGAAAGATGGAGAAAATGGCATCATCAAATGGCATATAGCTGGTGGTCAATACTGGCAAAAAGACTATGATCCTTATGACTCGTTCAGTTATGATGAAAGCCGGCAGTTAATGCCAGCAACATTACCTGATGAAGATGCAGTAGAATTTTTAGCAGGGCAGGGCGTGATCTATCCTCAAGGCAGAATTAAGAATATCACTTTGAAGGGAGTGGAAGAAGAGCAGGGGCTACTTGAACTTCCTACCCAGTTGCTTTCTTATGAACCAGGAAGATATAAAATGATGATGGGGCATCGTACTGCCAGGAAATTGAAACTGAATGAAGGGGATAGATTGATGCTGCGGTGGCGTAATAACTCAGGTAGCTTTGATGCTGCCAGTTTTGAAATTGTAAAGATATTCAAAACCACTGTATCGTCCATAGACCAGGGACAGGTCTGGCTGGGAATCCAGCAGATGCGTGAAATGTTGGGCATTAATCAGGTAGTAAATTATTTTACAGCGCGTAAGCCAGTTGAAGGTCTTGGTGAATCATGGGAGTTTAAATCGCAGGATAAATTATTATCAGAATTTAGAGCTTTGATCTCAGCTAAGATAGCTGGTGGAATGTTCATGTATGCTTTGCTTATGTTCCTGGCAATGATAGCTGTTTTTGATACTCAGGTGTTATCTTTATTTAAAAGACGCAAAGAAGTTGGGATGATGATGGCGATTGGCATGAATAGAAATCAGATCATCAGGATATTTACATTAGAAGGATTTCTGGGGGGATTACTTTCTGTCGCATTGGCTGTAATTTGGGGAACACCACTTTTGCTGGAATTTCAGAAAAATGGTTTAAGATTACCGGATTATATGAATTCTTTTGGTGTAGATGGAATTATTGATGCCATGTATCCGCAATACACGATCAGTCTGGTGATATTGACAGTGCTGATAGTGCTGGGGATCATGCTGGCGGTAAGTTATATTCCGGTGAGTAATATTTCACGATTAACGCCTGTTGATGCCCTGCAGGGGCGCATGACAATTTCGGTAAAAAGGGAAAAAACAATGCTCTCGAAGTGATGAGTATTGGAGGAATAAATGTTAAAATTTTTATTAAAAGGAATATTGCGGGATAGATCAAGAAGCTTATTACCTATTATTCTGATAGCTACGGGTGTGCTTACCACCTCATTGTATTATTCATTCATCAGGGGATATGAGAGGATATCAATTGATGGCAGTGCCCGATATGATACAGGGCATGTGAAAGTGATCACCAGAGCGTATGCTGAAGAATTAGATGAAAAGCCTTATGATCTATGTCTTTTGGTGGCAGATGAGATGCTTTCAAAACTTAATAAGGAATATCCTCAGCTTAACTGGTATGAACGCATCCAGTTTGGTGGACTGGTGGACGTACCTGATGCTCAGGGAGAAACTAAAGTTCAGGGGGAGAGTGCTGTGATGGCAGTAGATCTTTCAAAGGATTCTGATGAACTGAAGCTCTTAAATCTGAGTGATGCCTTGCGAAAAGGAAAATTACCGGCAGCAGAGAATGAGGTAGTAATTAGCACCGGGCTTTTTAAAAAACTTGGAATTGCTCTGGGGGATGATCTCAGTTTGATCACTGCTACCATGTATGGAGGGATGGCAGTGGGTAATTATCAGGTTACTGGAGTAGTGGAATTTGGTATACCGGTTCTTGACAGAGGCATGATGATGATGGATATCTCTGATGCACGTCAGTTATTGGATATGAATGATGGAGTTGGAGAGATATTGGGGATTTATAAAGATGATCAATATCACTGGAAGGAATCAGAAGCGATATCGGAGCAATTCACAAAGAAATATTCTGATCCCAATGACGAATTTTCTCCTGTAATGCTGCCCCTTCATAAGCAGGGAGATATGGAATCAATGCTTTCCTGGATGAGAAGTGCAATATTTATATTAATAGGTTTCTTTGTATTCATTATGGGACTGGTTCTATGGAATCTTGGCTTGATAAACGGGATACGACGATATGGTGAGATGGGGCTCAGGCTGGCAATTGGAGAACATGCGGGGCACATCTATATAAGTCTTATAGAGGAAGCCATCTTAATAGGTTTTTTGGGTTCACTGATTGGCACTGCTGGCGGGGTGGGTTTTGGATACTGGCTTCAAAATCATCCTTTTGATATGAGTCATTATCTATCAAATGCCACTGTGATGATGAGTCCTGATGTGTCTGCGGACGTTAATTGGTTCAGTTATATAGTAGGATTTATCCCGGGTTTTCTGGCAACAATAGTGGGAGCTGGATTTGCAGCACTGGCAGTATTTAGGCGTAATACAGCGTCGTTATTTAAAGAATTAGAGAATTAACCCAGCTAAAACCTTCTGGATGGTCTATAGACCTCCAGAATGGTTGACTTGAGTTGTTTAGATGTTAAGGTTATGTGTGGTTTAGATTAAAAGCAGTCGCTACCATCCCGGAGGTGCAAGACCATCCGGGAGGAAGCTTATTCTGGAGTCACCCAGCTAAAACCTTCTGGATGGTCGATAGACCTCCGGAATGGTTGACTTGAGTTGTTTAGATGTCAAGGTTATGTGGTTTAGATAAAAAGCAGTCGCTACCATCCCGGAGGTGCAAGACCATCCGGGAGGTGGCTCAACCTCAGCTAAAACCTTCTGGATGGTCGATAGACCTCCGGA
>JAVCCT010000056.1 GCA_030765325.1 Candidatus Stygibacter frigidus
AATATTGTGATGCCCATTCAGGGCATTTTTTAAGTCAGTGAACATTTTAATTCCGGGGGGATGCCAGCTTAGGCTTTTATATATTGACTACAGAAATTTCCAGTAAATAGATAATATTGGGTTAATTTAACGGGTAATCAAAAAAACAATACCCGTTTGCTTTTTATAACACTAATTATCTTTGCCATCCATTATAATACTTGACGAAATAAACTAATAAAAAAGGGCTGGATATAAGTGGTTGATTAAAAGATTATTATGGAGGTTTATATGGATAAAATTATTCAAATTTCTAAGATTATGCGACCTGAATTTATTATTGAACTGAACTCCACTGATAAAACATCAGCTTTGGAGGAATTGCTGGAAGTTATCACAAAAAGTGATAAGATCACAAATGACAAAAAATTCAGAAAAGCTATCAAAGCTCGAGAAAAACTGATGAGTACCGGTATTGGCTATGGAGTTGCGGTTCCACATGCAAGAGATAAAAGCATATTGGATTTCGTAATGGCTGTGGGTCGCAGTAAAGCTGGAGTAAGATATGAATCTATTGATGATAAACCGGTACAATTGATTTTTATGATTGGTGCCTCAGAAGCTCAGGATACAGATTATATAAAATTACTTTCTCGTCTGGTATTACGCCTGAAAAATGATGACCTAAAGGACAAGATTATGAAAGCTGATAGTCCCGAAGAAATATACGAAATTATTAAAGACACAAGGTAGGAGCAAAAATCATGTATATGATATTACATTTATTAGAAGAAAAGTATTTGGATGATGTAATGATGGCATTAGTAGAAGCAGGTATCGAAAACACCTTAGTGCTCTCAGGAGAAAATCTTAGTGATAAACTTACTATGGACATGCCCATTTTTGCCGGCTTTAAGAAATCTTTAAGAGGACATGGCTTCAGTAAACTGATCATGGGAGTTGCAAGTAAAGCACAAATTGATTTTGCTTTGGAAGAATTACATACTGCCGGTGTAGACCTGATTGGCAGAAGTCTGGCTGAAATTGCCGTCATACCAGTTGATCATTTATACAGGGGGGATGATTAGTGGACACTACATTTTTAATGCTTTTTAGCGGTTTATCTTTAATCTTTGCTTTCCTCCTTTCTCAGGGGATTAACCTTACTAAGTCTCCATTGATTGTAGGTTATATCCTGGCAGGAGCTATGATGGGACCTGCTGTTTTGAACCTGATTAATATTGATCAAATCCAGCACCTCAATATTATCAATGTACTCACATTATCCTTTATTGGCTTTGGCGTTGGAGGTGAATTACGATTTTCTGAACTCAAAAAACTTGGTAAAAGTATCATTGTGATTGTATTATTTGAAGCTACTTCAGCCTATTTGGTTGTTGCAGCAGTTACTGCCCTGGTTTTGCATAGTATCCCTATGGGTATGATCTATGGCGCACTGGCAGCCGCTACTGCACCAGCTGGTACCACTGATGTTATCAGACAATACAAAGCAAAAGGAAATCTAACTACTACTCTTTTTGCTGTGATGGGTTTAGACGATATATATGCTCTTGTGATCTACTCTATTTCAATACCTTTGGCATTGATCATTCTGGGTGGAGCATCAGCACATGTCTCAGTATCAAATGCACTTGGAGCAGCTGGACTTGAAGTTGCCATGGCATTAGGTATTGGTATAGCTATCGGTTTTATCCTTTCTATCGGTGCGCGCTTGATTCATGACAGAGTTTCGATTCTGCTTTTCTCTCTTGGAATGATCCTTCTTGATTGCGGGATAGCAGAACATTTTGAAGTATCTCCCATCCTGTTAAATATGGCAGCGGGAATTGTACTGGTTAATCGAAATGCCGTGAATGCCCGAAAAATTTTCTCCGCACTGGGTAACTGGACACCACCAATTTATCTTTTCTTTTTCCTGTTAATAGGTACTCGTTTAGATTTTGGTCTTATATATAATTATAGTTTTCTGATAATAATCTATATTTTCAGCAGATCTTTTGGAAAATGGGGCGGTGCTTATGCTGGTTCATTAATCTCTAAAGCTCCAATAATGACCCGAAAATACTTGGGATTCACCCTTCTCTCTCAAGCTGGTGTGGCTATTGGGTTGGCGCTTTCAGCTGCCAAATCACTGGAAAGATTAAATTACTCACATGCAGCGGATCAGGTGATTGGAGTTATGACGGCAACCACTTTTCTTATTATGCTATTTGGACCAATTATTACTAAAATAGGTCTAATTAAAGCAGGTGAGATTAAATAAGAATATTATTGATAGTTATATAAAAAGCCTTTCCCAGTAAACCGGAAAAGGCTATATTTTTGGCTGGGCTGGGAGGAGTCGAACCCCCACATACGGAACCAGAATCCGCTGTACTACCATTATACTACAGCCCATTTACATAATAAATGGCTGGGGCGAGAGGATTCGAACCCCTGAATGCATGGACCAAAACCATGTGGCTTGCCACTTGCCGACGCCCCAGAGAAAATTTATTGAATAGTGGCGGAGAGGGAGGGATTCGAACCCTCGGTGAAGTTTAACCCCCACACACGCTTAGCAGGCGCGCACCTTCAGCCAGCTCGGTCACCTCTCCACAT
>JAVCCT010000043.1 GCA_030765325.1 Candidatus Stygibacter frigidus
ATTTCCATCATGAATAACTGTTCCACCACCAAGTGCTGAATATTCAGTTATTTCTGTGATTTCCGCAGTACTCACCTCAGGAGTACTATATCCCTGCCCTGTTAGGGTAATATAGATTTCATCTTCAGGCGCATTATGAGTGATAACAAGCTCACCCTCATAGTCTTGTGCTATTTGAGGAGCAAAGATCACATAGTAACTCTGGCTCATCCAGGGATCAATCTCAAAGGGATAAGTTGTACGTGTTGCTCTGCGGTCTTCACCTTCTCTAAAAATGTTTAAGGTATCTAATAGAACAGTAAATCCCTCAGGTATGTTAATTTCACCATTCAAAGTCAGTGAACCCATATTTTCAATACTAAAGCTCTGCCAGGTTTCTTCTCCAATAATAGTATCCCAGAAATCAAGAGAATCAGGAAAAACGCTGATATGAGGATATCCTACATTCATTTCCACCATTACCCATTGCTGTGGCATCTGAGGATCATTACTGTCTATTACAATATTTGCCATATACCAGCCTTCCGGCAATTCTTCGGCATCATAGCCAATTAAAATATCAACACTGTTTCCAGGCTCAATACTTCCTGAAACACTATTTCCTCCATCAAGTGTAAGCCACTCATCAAGTGCCACGGGATTTCCGCTGATCTCCACATCATCTATCAGTATTCCGGCACAGTAATAATTAGTATTGTCATACATGCGGAAGGCGATATATATATTAGATCCGGCATAGTCTGATAGAGAAAGTGTGCGCTGCTGATAGTTCTGCGATAGCGTAGTCATATCTATCTCTTCCAGGAAAGTCCAGGTATTACCGTCCAAAGAAACTTCCACACCAAAACTGCCACCAGCAGAAGGTTCATTGTAGGTTCTAATGTAATAGGAAAGCTGACAATCCGGGGTGGCGATAAACTGCGGTGAAATAAGCCTTGCATCCACTGTCATATAGGGGTCTGCTGCTGCTGCATAAGTTCCTGTGTGAGGATTCATATCCTGCCACCAGTTTCCTGCCATACCAAGGTCTTCCGTATCCCAGCCGACAGGTGGAAATCCATTCTCAAAACCTTCAGAAACCAATACATCACGATTATCTCGCATATATTCAACATTTGCGGAATATTCCAGCGCTAAATTACCTTCGTTATTAAGGGTCAATACATCACTTCCATTTCCTCCGGGCTGCTCCTCATGCTGCATAAAGTCACCACTGGAAGTATATCCTGCTGCCAGACCTGTAGCAGTAAGAGAAACCTGCTCAATATCATCCGTCCAAACATTTGTGATAACGGCTTCTCCTGAAAAATCACCATAAGTTTCTGGAGCAAAGGTTACTTCAAAGGTAAAATCTGATTGCGGGAAGAGAACATATTCTATTGAATTTGATCTCCCAGGCATAGATTCAGCAATACTGAAACCTTCCGGTACTGTAATCTCACCATCTAATCCCAGCGAACCTGTATTTTCTATTGTAAATGAGTGAGTAACACTTTCGCCTGCTTCCACTTCTCCATAGTCCAGGCTGGCGGGAGTTACCGTCATTTCATAAACTCCTACATTAAGAGCTGTTGTGACCTCAATTTCAGGATAATTACGGCTGCTGTTATAAATTTTGATATCTGCATAATAGCTGCCTTCAGGCAAGCCTGATGAATTGAAACTTACGGTGATCTCTTCTACAGGCTCATCACTTGTAATTATTCCAGAGATAGCAGACTCATCATTGATCTGCAACCATGAATAAACAGGATTGCTGTTTCCAGTGATCTTCACATCATCCAACATAACCCCTCGGCTCATCATGGTATTTGTCAGCCGGAATGAAACTGATATTATCTCCCCTGCATAATCACCCAGCAATGTTCCGCAGGGTGTCCAGTTGTTTGGCAAATCTTCCTGCTGAATCTCAGATAATGCCGTCCATTCACCACCGAGAACACTTACTTCAACAGCAAATGTTCCCTGCATCATCTCATCCCATTCATCACTGTATCCCCTTAACCAGTATTGCAGAACACAATCCTCGGTAGCATTAAACCAGGGAGTACTTAATCTCAATTCTTCACCTTCCATACCCATTGCAGAGGCGCAGTAATCACCACTATAGGGCTGCCAGTTATCTTGATACCAGTTTTCCCAGCCTGTGGAATTATATGCCCAGCCAATCGGCGGGACAAATTCCTCAAAGCCTTCCACAATTATGGTATTATTAATTCCTTCATATTCAACTACAGCAAAATAGTTAAGATCAAGATTTGCCTGATTTGTGAGAGTAATAAACTCATCCCGGCTGTTATCTGGAGTTAAAACAGTATTTATATAGCTCGGACTAAATTCTATAAAAGCATCCACTCCCCTGCCATATATCGGTATCAATGTTTCTCCATTCGGCGCATTATGCTCTATCACCAGAGTCCCATCATATTCCTGCATCTCAGTTGGAGCAAAGGTTAATTTATAATCCATCATCCAGCCGGCAGGTATCTCAAATTCCAGTTCGTTGCGCATTATTATCTGATGCTGCTGAGATAATCCGACACCCTCAGGATCACGCCACACGACTTCTTCAATACTGTATCCTTCCGGTGTGGTCATTGTTCCTATCAAAGCAGAATTACCACTATTATAGATATTTATCCAGGTGGAATCAACCTCACCAATAAATACATCCCCAAACTGTAATGGATCAGTAGATGTTTCACAAGCTGGTGGTGGTACAGGAATTCCATCACCAGTTACATTAATAGTGACTGTTTCACTGTCTGCATTATGCTCTATGATTATCTGCTCATAATAAGTCATAACTTCGTCCGGCTCAAAATCTACTCGCCAGGTGTGAGTTTCTCCTCCCGCTACAGAAAATTCTAATACACTCCGATTAGTTACTCTTCGCTCTTCACCATCTCTTGCCCAAAAACTCACATTAAAAAATTCTGATGATGTTATTGTTCCAGTTAATTCCATCGTTCCGGTATTTTGTATATCAATTCCCAATGAACTCATCTCGCCCAGTATAACCTCACCAAATTCCATCGGGTCATCTGCATATACGGTTATCTCAGGAGGAGTAATGATAGTCCAGTCAACTCTGTTATGAGGATCATAATCATAACTTTCACCGGAAAATCCACCACTGGCATTGATAAATTCCAGGTTCCCCCGGTCATCACCGCGATGAACATTATAATGACCTTCCCAGATATTTTCAGGGAATACGGCATCATAACAAGTAAGTTCCTGATCATTGCGTATCTTGAGAAGTGAACCATTTTCAATTCCGTCTCTGAAAGTACAGTGATTAAAAGCATGATCCTCATCCACAATACCATTATCAGATACATAAACTCCATTTGCTGTCATGTATCTGAAAGTAGTATATTCAGCAGAAATCGTGCCATTAGTATTGATATTTACTTCATGATAATTTCCGGCATCATTACTGGTGATTTCCACGGGATATTCCTCAGTTCCCTCGCAACGTAAATATCCTCCGGTATTAATATTCAATGCTTTATCGATTCCGATTTCTAACCTGGAATCACCTTCCAGCAGCAAGGTTCCTTCATTGATAGTCACATCTCCTGTGCAGTTAATTTCATTACCTTCACAGATCAACGTTCCACTTTGAATCGTCAAATCTCCATCATCACTTATAATCAGGTCTGATGCCAAAGATAAAGCATTATTATCTCTGCTGATATTTCTATCACCCTCTGGATTTTTATCTATTATCACATTACTGAAGGCAACGCCTCCACCAAAATCATCATAAGCAGCTTCAGTTGGTCCATAAAATACCACAGTGGCATCATTATCCGACCAGCCATCTTCACATAAGATCACATCTCCATGAAAATAATGGATGAGATCATCCCCAATATTACGCCATTCTCCATCTATCACTTCCAGATCACCCAATACACCGATATTATTATCAAGTGCAACATACCCTTCCGGACAATTTACAATGACATCATGAAACTCAAGAATATCTCTATGCGTTTGAACAAGGTGCATGGAGTCTCCATCAAAGGTTACGAGCGATTGTCCCTGATTGAAACTGGTCATGAAAGTGATTTCTGTATTAAAATCATCAATGTTGCCACCCATATTTATTGCAATATTCTCATCCAGAAAATAGCAATTCAAGCCAGCCCCTTCGCTTATTAGTATCGTCTGGTCAACATCCAGCAAGCAATCAGTATGCAGCATAAATGTACCATCATAGATATTTAAATTATTTAAAGCATACACAGATTTTCCTTCTGCAAGCTCCAGATAATAATTCTGCACAGTCTGCTTGGAAACATTCAGATTATAAAAAGTCTCATCACTATTGATAACTGCGGGCATATCACCAAAAAAACGGACAGTACTCGAAGATTCATCAAATCCATCAATACCGCGTTCATTTGTCCAGTCTCCTCCTACCTCGATATAATTGTCTCCTGCGGTGAGTCGTCCTTCTTCGCCAATATAAACAGAACCATCTACCATAAGATCATGCTCTTCAGTTCTCAATCGCCCATCATTTAACGTCAGATCACCATTGATCTGCAATTCGGTCTGCATTGTGCAGCTTCCGGTTCCATCTGATTTATTGATGATCACGTCATTGAAATAATTACCATCTGCCAAACCGATCTGGGAATTTCTACTGCCGATGAATTCCACTGTTCCATTTGAACAATGAAAATTGCCCTCAAACTGCGCACGTAATCCCCAGCCGATTCTCAAATTTCCATTTTGCAGCGAGAATGTTCCCTCTTCTCCAACCTGCATACCATTATTGGTTATCTGCATTACACCATCCCACATACATAAATAACCATTAATGCTTTCATGGCTGCCTTCATAAGGCATATCTATGATAAATTCTCCATCCCATATCGTAAGATAACCCGAAGCATACTGATGAAAATTTTCGGTTATAGTAGTAGTTCCTCCATATTGATGCATGTCACCCGATATGACCAGGTTACTCACATTCAGTTCTGCTCCTTCCAGCACGGCAAGATAAGATTCTGTATAGATGTCAAGCATCCCATCTACGGTCATATCATTTCCTTGCAAATCGAAGTTATTGTCTGTGAGCAGTTCCAAATCTCCTGATATTTGAATTGTATTGTTATTGGAACAAGGTACTATTACTGAACCTAACGGTTTATCTACTTTTATACTACCAAAACAAGCGATATCGGAAAATGAATAGATAAGATTGGTTGATTCTCCCTCAAAATATACCACATTGTCCGGCTCAAACTCACAATCTATCCCATTATAAAACGTCCAGTTACCGCCTACGTGAAATTCCCCATCAGTTACAGTAGCACTCGAGCCATTAAACCATGTAATTTCATCTGCCACATATATTATATCATCTTCACTATCCATATTCAAGCCACCATAAAATAAAAGATCATCTCCAATTGACAGAGTGACATCATTGATCTGTATAAATCCGCTTTCCACCACCAAATCTCCTCTAATCTCTGTATCAGCATCAAAGATAACTCGATTAAAACGATCTCTTTCAGCTTCCCGTAAGTTTGAAGCTTTATTAACTCGTACATTCCTTAAATAGCTTCCGTAACAGCTATGAAGATAGTTTGTCCCGTTTCCATAAAGCTCAATCTGACCTGATTGAGGATAAAAATTTAGCTCTTCTAATAAAAAATCACCACTGGTTCGGATAACTCCTCCGGTGATGTCTTCGTTTACTTCATATGCATTATCTGAAATCAAAATTCCATTATCTTTAAAATCAAGAACTCCTCCTTCCATGTAAACTGTTATATTTCTGGAAGTTGCCCACTCGCTTGGATAATCATAACCTCCATGAATATTAAATTCTCCATCATATATCCAGATATTTGCATCCAGATCCACATATTCAAAACTGGTGGTTCCCTGATGCAGATCTATCGTTCCTCCATCAAGGATATAATTTCCCAGCACACGACGATCTGCCAGGTCTTCTACTGTAAAACTGCCACCTTCAATCCTCACAGTTCCTGAATTGTAACCAAAACTTTCGCAAGTTAATTCATCTCCATTCGATACTATAAGTTCTCCACCAAAATCTTTATCAAGTATTACAGTATTAAAATTTGTCTCATTCACATACTGGTTGTTACTTTCACCGTTAAAAATCACGATTGAATTATTATGACTAAATGTACCGGAATCATTGATCCAATCGCCAGATACACTAAGTTCTACATCATCAGCTAAAAAAATCGAACCATCCAGGACCAGAGATTCTAATTCTATATTTCCAACTATAACGATTTCTGAATCATCTTCTATATGGATATTCTTATATTTACTGGTTAATCCAGGATAAAAGCCACCTGAATTGACAAAGATCAACGTGCCTTCCTCAAAGGTAACCTTGCCATCTTCACTGATTGAAAATCCGTTATGAGCTATAACTGCGGCTTCGGTCAATACTCTGAATTCTGCCTCTGACATACACCAAAAATGTTCTGTTATCTCCAGCTCTTGGTCAGATTCTGAACTAAATACAACTTCATGGTTATTCTCCTTATAGATAATCAGGTCTTCAAAATAATGATTCTCTGCATTTATTTGAATCAATGCATCTTCATAGCCACGAAAATATACTTGGGAATAATTCAAAGCGACTTCGGCTCCAGCATCGGCATACCAGTTACCATATATACTCATTCTTCCTTCAGCAGTATCATAGAGATGGGATGTACCATACCAGTGAACATGGTTGTTAAAAGTGAGATTTTCCCCGTAAGGGTCATCTGCTATATGAACTTCACCATGTATGTTTGCAGAACCATTTACTTCCAAAGTTCCGTTTGCAATAGTTAAACTGGCATCTTCAGTCACAATGAGATTTCTGCATTGAAAAGTATCTAAATTACTTACTAAAGGATAATTTGCCGCATTTGCCGGAATTAAAACATCTGTATCCTCATCAGGTATTTCTCCACTTACCCAGTTTCCTTCCTCATACCAGTTTGTACTAACTGCTCCACTCCATACCCCTGGTCCCGCTACATTTATCCGGTAACTGCCGGAATTATCATTCTCTGACCAAACACATACACCATAATAATCAGTATGCGTAATAGTTACTAAAAGTGATTCATCTTGACCGGCTCCATTACTGGCTCCCCAGGTGACCATGTCTCCCATTGACTGAAAATAGTCACTGTTTCGAGATGAATAAAATCCTATGTTCAAATCTGCTGATCCCGATAGGACATCAAGCGTGATAGAATATACTCCCGGAGTCAAATATGTGTCCCAGATTTGAACAACGTCAGTAGATCCCCAGCTTTCCAACTGATTTAATCCCATAGAAAGATTCTCTCCATTACCACCTTCTTTTTCTACTCTTGCATTACTTGTGGTGGTTTCATCATCATAATGCCCCACTCTTACACCCATGTCATTAGATGCTGTATGATTTCCATCAATGGCTATGATATTTACGTTTCTAAAAGAATCCTCTGATCTTACAATCTCCTCAGAGAATGATGTATCGCTAAATAACCTTATTCCCCAGTTGTCATACATGTCGTCTGCCCTCACTCCTGCAATGCCCCAGTTATTAGTAGGATGGTCAAGCATAAAGAAATCAGGGTCTGTATCCGTTAGTATCCCCATATCCTCTGGAAGTTCCCATAAACTGCCACCGGGAACAATGGTAAAATCCCCATAACTGCCATCTGCTCCGATCAATGTCCCGTTCTGATCATAGAGCCGAATCCAAACCCTGCATTTCTCAGAATTTATATTATTTGGAACTGTCCAGATGTAATGACCAATATCAGGGATATTATTCGCAATGTAACTCGCAGTATTAACTTCACTGTCAGTTGCATAAAGAATTGTTACTGTTTGATTCTGACCTGCTGGAGTATCACCCTCCCAACTGATTTCATAGATGTCATTTCCGTCATAGATCTCTCCTGAATCTCCTGCGCCAGACTGATCATAACGCAAATCCCCATGGGGATATAAAAGATTTATGGCATTGCCATACCCGCCTCCGGGAAATATTGCATAAGCATCACCAAATCTCGATTTATTATACCACTGGATTGTTGAAAGATTGGGATCATGTACACCTACTGTATTATCTTCTTCGTTGTATCCAATAGCTGTAACGAAGTGGTTTTCATCGATCCAAAGCATCAAAGGCAATCCATCTTGCACAAAATCACGTACACAATTAAAATACCAGTCTGGCACATGACCATTATATCTTGACCCCGTAAACTCATAATTATTCCGGTCATTTGTTACTGCCAATGTCCCTGATACCATGTTTCTACATAAAGTTTCACCAGCATCATCTGTTTCCATATCCTCTTTCAATTCCCATGATGTGTTTGGCACGTGATAATCAATGGCTTCTCCATCAACTTCTGCATAAATCCAATCCACAAGATTGGAGTAGTTTTGCACCGTATTAATGGAATTATAATCAAACCAGGCAAGAAGCATTGCTGCTGCAGTAGGTCCACAGCCATAGTGCCAGGGATAAAATGGCATATATTCATGATTGACAAGTAATACCTCACTTCTGGTCAATTCCCTGTCTCCATTCTCGAATGCGGACCATTCTTCACTAAAATCTTCTCTATTACAAAAGAATTCTAAGCTTTCCGCAAACTCATAAAATTCTGTTTCATCTATTACTTTTACAGGAGCTAATACTCTAATATATTTTCTTTCTGAATGGTTACTCACACAATACCACACATTGGCAGTTGAAAGATAATATGCCTTTTCCAGAGTATAACCTCTTCCTATTTCTGCTTCTGCCAAGGCGTGTAACTTATCACCCAATAAATATTCATGTGAAAGTGACTTGGAATGTTGTAGAATAACCGGCATATCACGACGAGCACTCAAAAGCATCGAGCAAAATCCCTCATTTTCAGCCGTATCGACTTCTTCGGGAAACTTATCTCCCTGATAGAAATTATAACGGTATGCCACTATTTCTCCGTCACTATAGTAATATGGTGTCACCATACCCACAGTTACATCTCCCCATAATGCCTCAGCATTCCTGAGTGCAATGTCATCAATCACGTCTGCCGGCACTATTTCAACATTAGCAAATAATGATGATGCCAGTAATAGTAATACTAAAAAAATCATAGAGTTTTTCATAACTCCCTCCCGTTTGTTTTATTTATTCTATTTATTTCTTCTTGAATTTGGCTAAGATGGATTGGTTTAGTAAAAAAGCTTTCTGCACCTCTCTGTAATGCGTCATTTATAATTCGGTCACTCACATTACTTGAAATCATTACTACTTTTGTAAGGGGATATTTCTGCTTGATCTCTTTTAAAAAGCTGATTCCATTCATTTCCGGTAGATTGATATCCAGAAATACTAAACCAATATCCCTTTTAGTAAGCATTTCGCGTGCCAGTGACGGTTTTCCAGCAGTAAATACATCATAATGCCTGTGCAAAAGATATTCTGCCAGTTCATCACAAATCCGCTCATCGTCATCTAATATAAGTATTCGATTCATATTCTCTACCTGTCAGCTTTTTTTTCCTATAATGCATTCGTCGTTCCACTTGCTTACAAAATATAGTAAATTATCCTGCCTCTATACATATCTTTCTCATTCTTATATAGTTATAGTATATTGATAAATTCCCCCGTATTATTCTTTTCTTAAGTTTGGTTTATTTATTGTATCATTCTGGTTGTAGCATTATGCTACATTGTTCCACTCTGCTACAATATCTCCCCAAAGCAATCCTTTATCTCTATATTGTTCATTATTATTAATTACATTTGACCTAAATATGATCTATTTAAATCTCATAACTATCATTAAATTAACATATTTCTCAATCTACTGAAATATATTTATCTAACCGACCTAATGAGAATGCTTTATGACTTGATCAATCGTTTCTAACCATCTCGACCTCACTCCCTGTGGGTTCCCAGTGGCTTTTATCTACTTACAATCTCAATACTGATATTTCCGACTTGCTGTAAATATCTGAAATATATGCAATTATCTTTTGGGAGTAAAATCATCGATTTTATAATGCCCTATTTCACAACGATATGCGCCATTAGGCAATTTCCCTTTTTGCCTGTTTAGCTGATTCAGAAACCTTATTACCAAAAAGCCTTTTTCAACTAAAACAGTCAAAGCATGATCGTTTTGGGATCAAATTCTCTTAAATCTGTTTTTTCCTCACACCTATCTGTCCAGATTTATATATTACTATCACATAAGTCTCAATCATATAAGACTATACACATATCAAATAAATTGTGACCATTATGTGACCGCTTATTTGCATGATTAATATAACTTTAACCTGTACCGGTCACTGTTTTCCTGCTTTTTC
>JAVCCT010000333.1 GCA_030765325.1 Candidatus Stygibacter frigidus
ACCCGATTTCTATCTGTCACAGTCGCTCAGAACTCCTGCCCTGAGTACAGTTCAGAAGTCCTGGCTTGCATTGGTTGAATTAAAATTAAACTTTTTCCAATTCTTTTCTTCCATTTTACTTTCAATTACTTTCTTATACTCACCCAACGCAAAATCAAATATATTATCTCTTACTTCATTGCCAATTTTATTATCTATCCATTTATTATAATCCGAAAATTGCCAATCACCTGGGTTCTGGACAAAATTATGTTTTACAGGATTTAGATGAATATATAGGTATATCTGTAATAAGTAATTATCATTAATAATTTTTCGATGCTGCAGTTTATTGAATAATCTTCCTTTTCGCTGATATTTGTAATTATAGTAATTTATATAACTCATAGCAACACTGTTGAACACTTTATATACAGGTTCAATATCATTTTGTTTTATTAAAAAGTGATAATGATTAGGCATCAAACACCAGGTTACGAGAGTGGAATGCTTAGAATTTGCATGCAACTGCATCTTTTCTGCAAAAAAAGTGTAATCAGGCTTATCTCTAAAGAGAATTTCTTTTGCAACTGCATGATTATATACATGAAAATAATTACCTTCAGTAAATTCTTCTTTTTTGCATCTCATATTTCTTCCTTTCTAAGTCAGGAGTTTTGAACGGTATTCCGTCAAGACTTCTGGACGGGCAGTTATTCTGTCCAGATTTCTGTTAGTCACTGTCGCTCAGAACTCCTGCCCTGGGTACAGTTCAGAAGTCCTGGCTTGCCTGGCTTGGCTATTTACCATTTCAATAATATAGCTGCTGGACGCTTAATTTTTGGAGTATTTCGTGAATGGCTTCATAAACTGCCTGCCCGATCGAATCCATTCTGGCAATTTTTTCTATCTTGTCACCTGCTTTATCCTGTTCCTGCTTAGTAAAAAGCTGATTTGTTAAATTACATGAGCGCATCAGGCTTATCAGCACAACATCACGAGGTACAGGTTCTACATTATCAAGAATAATAGTGCGAATACGTGCAATTTCTCTCCGTTCCATTCTATCATTTATCGTAGGATAGCATTTTCGCCTGTATATCCATAAAATATTCTGTTCTTTTTTCTCAAGTATTTCAAGTTCTATCAAATGATTAATAAAATAGTTCTTTATCTCCTGGATATGGATCCCGAGTTTCCAGACCCAGTATTTGGCATCTTCATCACTCTGCTGATTTGCTATCATAGCCACAGCATCATTAAATATCTGATTTTCAGTAGGAGAATTATCTATGATCAGCAATCTATTTTCTTCTGTTTTGATTTTTCCTAATAAAGCCAGTTCCATCAAAACAGCACCTGCAAGCCCAAATTCCAAACCCATGAAAGGTTGATTGCATACTACACCTTTCTCATCATCCAATGATAATAATAAAAATTCCTCAGCTATGCTCAGTTTGCATTCCTTCATCTCATCCTCCTGCTATATCCGAATGGTGAATATTGCCCCTGACCCCATATTCCCGGCGGTCAAGCTGCCTTTCATATTTTTTTCAATAACTATCTGACACATATATAGATTAAGTCCTCTGCCCGGGCTTTTGAAGTGCGTAGTAAAGTAAGGTTCAAAAATATGCTCTATCACGTCTTCTGCAATGCCCCCGCCATTATCGATGACTTCTAATTTTGCTTTTCCTGAATCTTCAAGAATATTAATAGTGATTTCCTTATCTGATATATCTTTTTCTCTCAAGGCATCTCGACTATTATTGATTATCTGTAAAACTACCTGGGCATAGTCATTGCTATATCCTTTAGCGTTTAATTGCTCATCACCTTTGATTTCCAGTTTAATATTTTCTTCCTGTAATGTGGGCTCCAGCAGCTTCACGCATCTTGAGATCACATCGTGCAAAATAAATTCCTCTGATTCCTCAACTGGCTGAAAAAAGTATCTCAGATCATCAATGGTATTACTCATATCCTGAATGATACTCATTGCTTTTTGACTTTGCTTTGAAAGGTAATCTACCGTCAGCTCTTCTTCCTCTCCTGTGATCTCGATATCCTGGATCAATGCCATCACGGTATTCAAAGGCTGTCGCCATTGATGAGAAATATTGGAGATCAATTCACTGACAGCCACCTGTCGTGACTGTTTAATAATAATATGGTCTTTTTCGCGTATAGATTCCACGGCTACATTCACTTTTTCCTGCAAATTCTGGCGGAATGATTCCAGACTTATAAGCGATTTATAGGCACGTAAACCGGATGAAACCATGGTAAATATTTTATCGGAAGTTAATTCTGTCTTGGATTTATAGTCATTAATATCATAGTTAAGAACAACATCCCGTTCCGGAGCATATCCTGGCTGACCAGTACGCAGAACAATTCTGATAAAATGATTCTCCAGTTCCCCTCGAATTTGTTTCACAAGATCCAGACCAGCAGTAGTGGTCTCCATCACCACATCAAGCAAAGTGATGGCAATATCTGGCTGCTGCCTGATCAGTTCCAAAGCTTGTTTCGCAGAATAGGCATCCAGTATTTTCACCTGTTTGCCGGCAAATTCAAAGTCATCCAGGGTCAAATGTGTGACAGTATGAATATCTTCTTCGTCGTCTACCACCAGAATTTTCCAATCGTTGCCGGCTATGATGGCAGCACCACTATTGACCGAAAATACCTCTTCTTTCTGGTGCCTGATATCATCTGCTGTTTCTTCTGCCATAAAAACCAGTTCATCTGGTTCATTTTCCGAATCAGCAAATATCCGCTCTTTATCAATCAAGCTCACTCAACCCTCCTTCCATAAAAGGAAATTCCATTCTAAATTCTGAACCTTTGCCCGGTTCACTCTCAACCTCAATTGTCCCATCCAGTTTCTGAGTAATCAGATTATAGATGATATGCATCCCCAAACCGGTTCCGGTCCGTTTATTTGTGGTAAAAAACGGATCAAAAATATGCAGCAGAACATCTTTTTCCATACCTTTACCACTATCCCTGTAGATAAACTGCAGCTTGCTGTCAATGCGTTTTACCTCAAAATCTATTTTTCCGCCACTTGCCCCAGCAAAACCATGAACCACGGAATTAATAATCAGGTTAGTGATTATCTGGGCGATTATGCCCGGATAGGAATTCCACACCAGGTATTCATCACAATCTATATTGATCTCCAGATCAAATCCTTTGAATTTTGGTTCAAGGCTCATCAAGACATCTTTGATATAATTATGCAGCTTAAATTGTCGCCGTTGCTCAGTAGATTGATCCACACTCACCCGTTTAAAGCTTTTCACCAGCTCTCCAGTTCGTTGAGAATTGCTTAAGATGAGGTTACTAGTTTTTTCTGTATAACCCAAAAAGCTGTCCAGATCACTCTTTTTCATTTGATTTTCCTGATATTTACCCATCAATACCTTTAATCTGTCACTCAGATTACTGATAGCGGTGATGATTATTCCCACAGGTGTATTTATCTCATGAGCCACTCCGGTAACCAGACTTCCCAATGATGCCATTTTTTCTGATTCCACCAGTTTCTTCTGGGTTTTGCGTAATACATCCAGAGTTTCACTTAATTCTTCTTTCTGTTTAGTGATCAATTCATTTTTAGTTGATAGGATTTCAGCGATCTTCTTTTTGCTTCTGTAGCGCCGATATACAAAGATCACCAGTATGATAACCAGAAATGCGATGGCAAATAGCGAATTCCGTTGAAGTTCCTTCCTGCCTATTTCCAGTTCTTTGATCTCATTATCTTTACGCAGTAAACTGTTTCCCCGCTCTTTGCGTTCAGTGTCATATTTGGTTTGCATCTCTGCAATTTGTTTGGCTGTGGTCTCAGCAAAAATACTGTCACGTAAGGTAGATTCCTTCTCATTATAACTCAAAGCTTTATCAAATTGACCTTGATTCTTGTAAAGTTCACCATAAGAGGCATATATTTCAGCTTTTAATTCCAGAGATTCCACCTCTTCAGCTATCCTGGAAGCTTCAGCAAATTTATCTTCAGCTGCCTGATATTCTCCCATCTCTACATAGATCATGCCCACATTGTTCATCAGATAAGCCTGATAGACATTTGCCCCGATCTCACCCACTAATTTTTCTGCCCGATCGTAATATTCAAGGGTTTCAGGATATTTTTCCTGATAGTAATAAATATTACCAATATTGATCAATACCGATGCTACTCCCAGATTATTGCCTAACTGCTGATAGGTTTCCAGAGATAGTTCATAATATTCTCTTGCTTTATTATAATCTTCCAGCTCAGAATAGAGGGTTCCCATATTACCGTACACAACAGCCATTTCACTTTTATTATCAAGCTGATTATGCACTTCCAGTGCCTGGCGATAATATTCCAGAGATAATGCCGGATTCATCAGCGATTGATATACTCTGCCGATATTTCCTTTGATCGTAGCTTCCAGTTCAGGTTCATCAAGCTTTTCCACTTCCTGCATACTTTTCAATAATCGGGATAATGCCAATTCATAATTACCCAGCTCCAGCTCTATTGTACCCCAGGTAAGATAGGTCATTGTGAGCTCATGCATAACCTCTGGAGTGGGTTCCAGCTTCAGGAAAATGCTTTCTGCTTCTTCCAGTTTGGCTTTTGCTTTATCTTCCCAGCCTAATTTTGAGTAGGCTTGCGCAATATTGCTGTTGATCACTCCCAGATCAAGCTGATCAGTCTCTTTATTCAAAAGTAGTATTGCTTTATTAAAATAATCAATTGCAGACCAGTAGTTTTGTCGAGTGAGTTCAATCCGACCAGCAATATTGAGAGCTCTACGCTGTCCTTCCACATAGCGTGATTCTACCGACAGCTTCAGTGCCAGGCTATCACTTGCCCAGCTGCTTTGCAGGTCTTCATCCATTTGCTGGATGGATAGCTCAATCAATAAATCCACTTTCTCACGACCCATAGCTGAGGCAATTTGAGATTGCAATTCCCCGCTATCCGCTTCTGAAAACAGAAAGCTGCTCAGCAGTAATCCTAAAATTATAATTAATATTTTTATACTCTTCATAATATAGCCAGTTTTAATACTCCCTGTATTTTCTGTTAAGTCTTTTCTCTCCTGGCCCTAATTTCATTACCATATTTAGCTTATTGATAGCATATTACAGGTATTTCAGGTTCATTAACAGAAAGCTATACATGATTTGAGAGCTGATCTATAGTGAAGATCACTTAATATTAAAGAATAATGAGGCGTTTTCAAATGATTGCTGAGCAATAGTTTTAGGAGTCTGGTAACGTATCTGGGCGATTTCTTCAATGATGTAGCGGAGCATGGATGGATCATTTCTTTTACCACGGTGCGGGTGCGGAGTAAGGTAAGGGCTGTCTGTCTCCACGAAATATCTGTCGTCAGGAACCATTCTGATAATGTCAGTAAGCGTGGAATTCTTGTAAGTGATATTTCCTGTAAAGGAAATATGCCAACCCAGTTCAATGATTTGTTGAGCCATAAAATAGTCACCTGCAAAGCAATGGAACACTACTTTGGAGGGTTTATATTCCTGAAGAATAGCCAGTACATCTTCGTGAGCATCACGATCATGGATCACGATTGGCATATTAAGTTCCATGGCAAGCTCAAGCTGTCTGCGAAAGGCATCTCTTTGCACATCTCGCGGTGAGATGTCACGAAAATAATCAAGTCCGATCTCGCCAATTGCCACAACTTTGGGATGGGCAGCAGCTTTGCGAACCATATCAAGATCAAGTTGTGTCGCATCATGCGGATGAAATCCGGCAGTTGCATAGATGAAATCATATTCTTCAGCAAGTTTGATGGAATCTTTGAGGGTTTTTGCATCGCAGCTAACATTGATCATTCTGCTTATTCCGGCATTTTTGCAGTTATCAACTACCTGTCGGCGATCTTTATCAAATTTGGGATTATCCAGATGTGTGTGAGATTCAAATATTTTCATTTATCTACCCTGTTCATATTGCGATGCCTGATCTGGGAAGACCACAACCATTGCCAGAACGATTGTGTAGTCATCATCGAGCCGATAGCGTATTTCTGCCAGGTCATATTGACCCGTATCACTGTCTTCAGCAGCCAGGTAACCTTTAAATTCTATGTATCCATCGATCAGACGAAAATCTGCAATATTATAATATATTGTTCTATCCTGCCAGAATTTGCCCAATATAAACAGCAGGTCTCGATATGAATCCAGATCATATACATGCCGGCTTGAACCTCTTACCACCAGTGTAGTTTCTGCTATGTCAGGTTCCAAAATAAAACCAGCAAGCCTGCTGGCCATCACTCTATGAGTCATTAGTAGCTGGGGAATATAGGGGGCGATCACCTGGATATCATAATTCTCCAGAGAAGACAGGTCAAATTCTTCAAATCCGGCAAAAGTAACTTTTTTATTTATGATATTGATATCATCTAAGGCATCAATTGACCAGCCTTCACTGTTATTGATCCTAAGATATAGATTTGATTTCAGATTTCCAGAGAAGGGTTCATGAAAAAGGATATATTTGTCACCCTTGATCAATAGCGAGTGCTGAGAAAATTCCGTTTGCAGAAATTCTGTGATATTGGGAATTTTATTATTCAGCATTTCTGATCCCCAGGCAGTATCGAGGTTTGTTTCTATCCAGTTGAGAAGTTTAACTTCATAATCTGTCAGCAGAGTATCAGAGGAAATATCGATAGTGATCTCTTTGTCAGTGGTATCAGCAGGTTCCTGGAAGGAAATTATTTCTTCTGGTTTTTCCTGCTCCTTCAGAGGTTCATACAGGGTGGCAATATCTTCCTGATGTCTACTGAATTCATTTGGAAGCTCCTCTGCAGCAATAGTGTTTTCCCATTTTTCCAGTTGTAATCGAGCTGTGGGGTATTGGCTTAATTCATTAAAGATGATGATCAGTTCATCACCATTAGCCAATTGCAGAATGAGCTGCGCCAGTTTATCATTATCGATCACGGGATGCAGTTTTTCCAGTGGCAATCTTTGATCGGGATAATGAGCATACAAGCTGTCAATGGCAAAAGAAGAACGCAATCCCTGATAAGTGATGGATATCGGGAGTTTATCAAGATAATCTTCAGCAAACCTGCGGTGACGGCTATTTAGCCGGTAAAGTAGCTCTCCTGCGATGATCAGTTCGGTTTCATAGTTGCTGAATGACATCATAGCCGGCAGGTCTTCCCGCTGGCTTACTATCTTCCAGTTTTTCCAGATATAAATAACCTGTGCTTCACCTGTTTTGCTGAATTTAATATTACGTCTCACATATTCAGCCGTGATTTTTGCGGGAAGATCAATTTCTGTAGATTCTTTTGCCAGCCAGCTTCGGTAAAGCCGATATTGATATTCAGAGTCAAAATCTCGTCTCTGCGGAGCAAAGCCGTAAGCTGATGCACTCAGGCAAATCAGCACCACTATTAATAAAATTTTATTCATTTTATTTGACATATATACACTCACTGTTTTTTGAGGACGTGTTTATAGTAATGGAGTTTTTGGTCAAATTATAAAAAAAAGTATAGGAGAAGGATATAATGAAAGCTGAACGCGATCGTAAGCGTATAAGAGAGTTCTTTGAATTAGTTGGCAACCCTTATTCGCTCAGGAAATACTCCAACCCGGTACTGGTGTATGATATTTATAATGATGATGTACGCTATTCCATTTGGGAAGAAGATATGCTCGACAGGTTTGGTCTGGAAAATGTGGATGGCTGGGATAAAAAGGAAAATTCAATGTTTTGTCCTGACTGGATGCTTGATGATGAATACGAAGACTATGATGACGATGACTATGATGAAGAAGAGGAGTGCGAGAACTAATTTTTCTGCTTATGTTTTAAATCTTTACCTGCCTGATAATGCTGAAATAAAATACCAGCAGTAATAAGTGCTAATCCTGCTACAGAAGTCCAGGCGATGGATTCTTTAAGAATTAGTTTGATAAATATAATTGAGAGGAAAGGTGACAGAAAGATCAGATTGGAGATACTGACAGTTTTCTCTGTGAGTTCCATTGCCTTTAACCAGAATACAAATGCGAGTCCCATTTCAAAAAGTCCCGGATAGAGAGTAGATAATAATCCCATTCTGCTTAATACTGGCATATCATTTGTGATCAGACAATATAGGATTACCAGCAAACTTCCAGTAATAAAATTTGCGATCAATTTAATCAGTGGATCAAGGTGAATACCAGCATTATAGATCCAGTAAAATGCCCAGGCAATAGATGATATCAGGGCAAGAAAAACCCCTGTGTGATTGATCTCACCTAATTTTCCGCCACCTGAAGAGATCACTGCCACTCCGCTATAGCATACTATTAGGGCAATAATATCAAAATAACGCAATTTCTGTTTCTGAATGATAATAGAAAGTAAAGCTATCATAATTGCCCAGGTATAATTCAAAGGCTGAGCGATCTGTGCTGGTAGCAAATTGTATGCCTGCAGCAGTATCAGATAATAAAGGGCAGGATTAAGAATTCCTAATAGGGAGGCATAGATCAATAGTCGTTTTGGAGATTTCCATAGCAGAGAAATTTTCCCCTGCCAGACAGCCACCACAATAAGTGCTGCCAGAGAAAATAGACTTGCCAGCAACAGCATGGCAGCAGGTGAATTATATCTTAAAGCGATTTTAAAAGCTGAGGCGACAGTTGACCAGAAGAATACGGCAATTAATCCGTAAATATAAGCCTGCTTTTGTTTATTCACCCTTCACGCCTTTAACTATCTTAAGAAGTGCTTCTCCTGCCGATTGCCTGATCACGATGTTAGAAACTCCATTCTGATAAGCAGAATATCCGGGATTGATCTCAATTATAAATGCTCCCTGTTGTCGGGCAATGTATGGGATCATACTGGCAGGCATCACTTCTCCCGTAGTGCCTATCACCAGCATCACATCAGTTAACTCACTCTCTTTGAATGCTCTATCGCGTGCCAGGGCAGGGATTGCCTCTCCAAAAAATATAAAATCTGGTTTCAATAATTTCCCACACGCGGGACAAATGGGCGGAGTGTCAGTTAGTTTTAGCTCCGCTAATTTATATTTTGTTGAGCAGCTTGTGCACACAAAGAAATGGGAATTCCCATGAAACTCGATTACATTTGTGCTGCCGGCGTCCTGATGCAGGTTATCAATATTTTGGGTAATTACGGATTTTAAATACCCGATTTTCTCCAATTCTACCAGAGCATAATGAGCCGGATTAGGTTTTGCCTGTCCAAAGAAGTCATAAAATATTTCCTTAATGATTTTCCAGGTGCGTTCCGGATGATATAGATAGGTATCCAGATCAAGGCAGTCAGGATCATATTTGTTCCATAATCCGCCTTCTCCTCTAAAGGTTGGTATCCCGCTTTCTACAGATATTCCTGCTCCGCAAAAAGCTGTCAAAAACCTGGATTCTATGATCATTTCGATTGCTTTTTCTATTCTATGCATTATTCTTCCTCCCGGAAGGCAGCAAAATTATCATTGAAAACGTTATTAAATTTGATTGCTTCTGATATTATCTATTGAGCCGGCTTATCATATTCTGTGGTTATTGTAATTCCGCCAGTAATACCGTCAGAAGCTCCCAGGTGCGCTGGAATGATGGCAGGTGCAGACGTTCCCCCGGGGAATGAGCATTTTCTATCGTAGGTCCAAAAGACGCCATTTCCATTTCGGGATATTTTTCACCTATCACGCTGCATTCCAGTCCAGCATGGATTACTAATAATTCTGGTTTGCAGTCAAATAGGGTCTGATAACTTGCCACGCATTTTTTTAGTAACTCAGAATTTGTGTTTGGCTCCCAGGCAGGATACCCCTTGCTTACATGAATCCCCGCTCCAGCTAATTCCGCCATGGCAACTATCCTTCCACCAAGCGCTTCCACTCTGCTGCCTACTGAGCTACGGATACTTGTCAGGATGTGCAAATTCCTGTTTTCAATCTCTGCAATTGCCATATTGCATGACGTTTCCACCAAACCGGGAATATTTTGACTCATGGCAGCTACTCCATGTGGTAATGCCAATAACAGATTTATCGCTTGCAATGTACTGCTTTCTGTTAAAATTTCTAATATTGCGGGAACGGTTTGACTCGTAATTTCCAGACCTGATTCCACCTCTGTATATTCATGTAAAAAAGTATCTTTTATATTGAGAAGACTTTCCTCTATCTTTTCCTGATCCTCTGGATAAATGCAGATTGTGCATACTGCATCCCGGGAAATGGCATTATGAGCAGTTCCACCCGAAATAGCAGCAATATTAAAGCTGAATTCTTCTTTTAGTATATACAATGTTCTTGCTAATAATTTCACTGCTGCTGCCCGATTCTTATTTATATCCACTCCGGAATGACCACCCAGAAGTCCCGAAATATTCAGCTGCAAAAAACTGCTGGCTTCTGAAGCTGACTCATATTCCAAAGGTAGATCAATAATGATATGTTTACCTCCGGCACAGCCAATCGTAAATTTGCCTTCGCCTTCTGAATCAAGATTTAATAGTATTCTTCCTTCCAGAAATCCTGGCTGCAGTTCTTTAGCTCCTGTTAAACCGGTTTCTTCATCAACTGTAAAAAATAATTCCAAAGGTGGGTGAGGTTTATTTTCTTCCACCATCATAAGTGCAAGGGCAATAGCAACACCGTTATCAGCTCCCAGAGTTGTATTATCTGCCCGTAACCAGTCGCCATCTACGATCGGAATAATGGGGTCAGTGCTGAAATTGTGATCACTATCAGGATTCTTCTCGCACACCATATCCATGTGACCCTGCAATATCACCGTCTTACTTTTTTCATAACCGGCAGTTGCAGGCACTTTTATTAATATATTTCCCACTTCATCACGCTTGAATTTCAATTTATATGCTTTCGCCCAACCCGTTAACCATTCTCCGATTGCTTCTTCATGCTTGGAGCATCGGGGTATCGCGGATACTGCCTTAAAAATTGATAAAAATTTATCAATAATATCTCCCATATTAAATCACTCACTATAAACTATTTCACCATTTACCTAAAAATACTCATTACATACTTTATGTCAAAGAAAATGTTATAAAAAAAATAAGCGGCGCAGATTAATCTGCGCCACTTCATTTGCTTCGGCTTCTCTATACTGAAGCCTGCGATAGCCGGTCGGGCTATCTTATGTTTCGTTATTAGTCTGCCAGGCGGGGTTATAAATTGAAAAACACCCCCTAAGTTATAATGTTCAGGCAGGCTGTAATTATAATATAAACCATTCTTGATATTTGCAAACCCTTTTTTTAGGTTTTTTTTATTCTTTAGTGCAAAGTGCAAAAGTCAGGTTAACGAAAAACTTACAAAAACTTTCTGCAATTACATTATATTATCTATTATCGTATGGTTTAATAACAGATATTATTCTTGAAAATTGCTCAATATACTCCTACATTTTATCTGAATCCATTAATCTTATCTGCAATACCATATATAACATATACTTATCCATTTTATATGTCACCTGGTGGATTAGAGGTTGAACAACAAAGCACATAGTGACATTTTTATGTGAGATAGTGCTATGTTGTTATGCTTATGGGGCACTTGAGGGGGTGAAATGGGGTGTGGCGATAGTGTTATTATTGTTAAATAAGTGTATTAATCCACGGGTGTAAGTGAGATTTTATTGTAGCTCAAACTTTCCAGTTTGATCTTAAATTAAGAACTTAATCTGGAAAGATTAAGCTACAAGATTAAGCTAACTTTCTAAGATGCTTATTTATATTTTTATTACTCCGGGGTCATTCAGGAGGTGATCTGCTATGTCATACATGTTGCTAACTTTGCCGATGGCGAGTTTATCTGTTACTTTAAAGAAATTTAGGCAGGTGCCGCAGACGAGGATATCTGTACCACGTTCTGCCAGGATTTTGAGATTGTGCAGGGAATCTGAGTCATTCAGGCAGAGATAGACGCCTGAATTCATAAATAATAAGCGATTGGGCGGCGTATCCAGTTCTGTGAGGGTATATGTGAAAGCTTTCATCAATTTTCTTCCCAGGTCGTCTGAGCCTATTCCCAGGCTGTCTGAACTGATGAACACTGTTTTTCCTGCTGTGCTGGCAGCTTCGTTCTGTTCTGGTACTTTGTTCTCTGCTTTTTTGATTGTGGCATAGATAGTGAAATCGCCGATAGTTTCTTTGACCTGGTCAATTTTATGACCCGATTTTTCAAGGAAACTGCTGACGTTATCCCGGGCGGCTTTATTATCAACGAGAATTTCCAGTTTATCAAATCCTCCCTGTTCCAGGGCTTTTTTTGTTCTTAATACTGGCTTGGGGCAATCAAGTCCTCTGGCATCAATTACTTTTTTCATATTCTTTTCCTCCATCAGTAAATTTTATTAAGTAAATATTATCATATTTTATCTGGTTTTTATTGCAAATCGGTTTTATCTCAGTAGTATCCATTCCGCGCACCAGCAGGGCAAAGCCGCATTCTGCAGAGATCTCGCGGGGAGTGGGGATAAGTTCAAAATCGAGTTTCAGCTCTTTAAATATATCTTCTGCTGCCATGGCAGAATGAGTGCTGTGAAATGTTATCACTATCTGACGCTTCATTTATGCAGATCCTTGAGCAGTTTGATGACACTATCAATTTCAGCGGTAGTATTGAAGTATCCTGGTGAGAGCCGGAGAGTACCGCCCTGTTCGTAAGTGCCAAGTTGTTTGTGAGCTGCAGGAGCGCAGTGCATACCCATGCGGCAGGCGATATCTGCCTTATCAAATTCCCAGGCGAGATCAGAAATACTGTATCTGAGCGAAGTAAATGAGACCACACCCGCCTGCAAATTGGGATCAATAGGACTGTGGATAATGATATCGTCAATATTGGCAAGTTCCTGGAGTAGTTGGCTGGTAAGTTGCAATTTTCTGGCAACGATCGCATCAATTCCGGTATCGTGAATGAATTGCAGACTTACCTGCAATCCTGCCAGACCAGGGAGATTGGGAGTTCCTCCCTCCAGTAGATCAGGCATTTCATCCGGCTGATATTCACTGGAACTGCGGCTGCCCGTGCCACCTGGCATCAAGGACTGCAAGCTAATTGAGTCGGACACATATAAACCTCCTGTGCCCATGGGACCCAGCAGACCTTTGTGACCAGGAAAACAGATGATGTCAAAATCAGCTGTATCAACCGGATTTGAGCCCAGCACCTGGGCAGCATCAAGGATCACTGGAATATCATATTTATGAGCCATCCGGGCAATTTTATTATAAGGCAGCAAATAGCCATTTACATTGGAAGCAGCAGTGAGGATGAGCAGATCAGGTTTTTGTTCAAGCTGGAAAAGCAGATGCTGCCAGTCAATATCATAATCAATTATTTTAATGAAGTCAAGTGAGATATTCATTTGTGATTCCAGCTGACGCAGGGGTCGCATTACGGAATTGTGTTCATAGGGTGAAGTGAGTACCTTGAATCCGGGTTTTACAATGCCTTTGAGAGCAATATTCAAAGCCTGGGTCGTATTCATTGTGAAACAGATATTAGAAGAATTATCAGCGTTGAGTAGTTTTGCCAGCAGTTTGCGGGTTTGATAGATGATGCGGGAAGACTTTCTGGCAGTGGAATAAGAAGAGCGACCAGCATTTGCGCCGATATCAGTGATAAACCTGCTGACAGCATCAGCTACACCCGGTGCTTTGGGGAAGCTTGTGGCAGCGTTATCAAGATAGATCATTATAAAACCTCCAGTTTATCAATCAGCCTAATGCCAAACCGGAGGGCAAATACGATTATAGCATTATAGCTGAAATTATTTCTTTATGACCAAACCTGCCAGGTCTGGTTTCAATTATTCAAAGTCACCTGCGATAATATTCAACCATAGTTAAATCTCCTTAAAAATCAGTTCCAAAAATCGAGCTTAAAGAAGAGTTGTCCACTTTTTTATTATTGCCAGTTATTGGCTGAGATATTTTTTTATCAGTCAGTTCAGGAGGTAACATGATAAATATCGTTGATAATAGTTTCATGAAATCGTTGGTTGACCAATTGCGTCATACAGGAACGGAGCCGGCAGAATTTTATCGCATCACATTATTGATCTCGCAATTACTCACTTATGAAGCGCTTAAAGGTGAAGAGTATGATAAGAAGGACATTCCCATGTGGACTGGGGATAAATATTCAGCTACCGTTTTTGATCAGAAGAAAATAGTGATCATGCCCATTTTGCGAGCTGGAATTGGGATGCTGGATGGAGCAAGGCATCTACTGCCGGCTGCTCAAGTGCAGATATTGGGCATGTTTCGCAATGAAGATACTTTGCAGCCCGTGTGGTATTATAATAAACTTCCTAAAGATATGAAAGATGAGCATGTGATCCTGATAGACCCGATGCTGGCAACAGGTGGAACTCTTGTGGATGCTGTG
>JAVCCT010000034.1 GCA_030765325.1 Candidatus Stygibacter frigidus
ACGTAAAGCCCGTTCCACGCTCCACCTTCTTCACTGGTGATAAAAAAGAAGTTATTACCCGCAAAACCGGCTCCTGATACTATACCGGTTACCGTAACCACCTGACCGGCATAAGGTGAATCTCCTGACGGATCTTCTGTATACTGAATATCATAGATACTTACATCTTCCATTGGAGCCAGCAGAAAATCGATTTCTGATATTGTTTCTTCTTCAACTACCACATCAGAGATTGTCTGGGGGCTGTAACCAGCCAGAGAAGCTGTCACATCATAGGTCCCGGGAGGTAATTCCATATTATATTCTCCCCATTCATCAGGACTTGCAGTATATCCGCCGGCACTTACAACCACATCTTCAACATTACCATTTCCACCATCAAGATCAACCACTCCTTCTATATATCCGGGTTCTGCGGTGTTAGCCACATCCATTGCAGAACGAGGATTTAAGCCATATTCATCGTAAGAATAATCCACTATTCCAATTATATAAGCATATTCATTTCCAAAGGATGGATCATAGCTGTACATGGCATCATCGGTCTGGCATTCTCCGCTGCCATCACTAATATATGCCTGACCATAATTATCTGGATCAGCCGTCACAGCCACTTCATTTACCTGCACCAATACGCTTTCATAGGCTTCTGTCATTGCCAGATCAGCAGTAGTGACCACTATCGGGTCCGGCACCGGATTACCAGAAGAAAGTATTGTCACAGCAGTAACATTGGATAATTCGGTAAACCCAAAATATTCCTGCACTTCAGCAGTTACTTCCACCTCATCTCCGATCTCTACAATATAATCATAATTAAATACAAATACACCATGCCATTCCCCACCTTCCGCATCAGAAATAAAATAGCGATTTGCATTACCTGATGAATACCAGTTTGTGGCAGTAACAATTCCGGTAACGGTTACAATCTGTCCCGCCAGTGGAGAATCCCCAGAAATATCTTCTGTGAACTGAACATCATAAACATTCAAACCCCAGGCAAATATACCCGTTACCAGCAATAATAATATTACTAAAATTCTCTTCATAAATTTCCTCCTTAAAGATATTTTTTTTGATTTCTCTGATTAATAATAATTATCATTAATCTATAATTCTTAACCACACGATGATTTTCAAATTTCAAATAACAATACATTCAGTTCACGCATTTAGTTGTCAAGGTACATTTAAAAAAAGATGTTTTTATTGACTCAGGATTAAATATTTCATCTTTTTACATTATGGAGGTAAGAGTATGAAAACAAGCTTATCAGTTATTATATTTATGTGTTTTATTTTTGCAAATATATCTGCTGTGCAATTGCAGCAGGTGATAACTGATCCAAAAAATGGCTTAACCGTTAATACCATTATTGATAAAAATTATCAGGTACCTGATATTCCAGAATTAAGGCTGGATGGTCTCTGGCAGACTTCTGATCCGGCAGCTATCTGTGGTGATGTGCTGGTTTCTGAGACAACTCAAAACACTTTTGCGCGCTGGCAGACGAATACTGAACGAGTTTCGCTATTTGAATATAATGGAAACACAGCCTGGGAGCACGTGGTAGGCAATCTTGATTTTGATTATCCCATTGACATGCTGGAAAGCGGTGATGTCCTTGCTGTGGGTGATGGTAATATCCTGAAAATACTTTCACCTGATTCCTCTACTCCCACCTGGTCATATACCCATCCATACCCGATCAGAGGTATTCGATTAAGCGCAATGGCAGATGTAGTTTTTATCTCCTATTATAATGAAGTAGAAAACAGCAGCGGTGTTCAATGCTATACCATCGGTGATGACACTCCCCTGTGGGACTTCACTTTTCCGGGAGCTGCGGGAACGCTTACTCTATCTAACGATGCTTCAATTCTTATTTACACTCAATATGGCGGAGAAAATAGTTATATGTGGGTAATGGATACCGAAACAGGCGAAACCATTTTCCAGACTGAGGAACATAATCAGAACCCTCCCGCAATTTCTGCTGACGGCAGCATTATAGTAAATGGTGATTATTCCGGTTATTTGTGGGTATATGAATATGACGAAGCTCTCCAGACCTACGCAGAACTCTGGCATTATCACATTAATGGCGGTGGAACTTCTGACTGGATAGGTGGAATGGCAATTTCCGCTGATGGCAGCACTATTGCTGCAGGAACTCTCACCTTTTTAACTGGAGGATATAATGGACAGATATATCTTTTTAATATCTATTCTCCCACTCCTGTATGGGTTTATGAAAATGCCGGTGATTATGTAATAGATGTTGATCTTTCGGCTGATGGCTCAGTTCTGGCTGCTGCCGGTTATGGTCCTTATGGTGCTACGGGAGATGAATTCTTTCTTTTCCGACGCCAAAGCAATATTCCAGTCTATACTATAGATGCCCCGGGCTCTATGTTTGCTGTTGATCTTTCGGCTGATGGCACTTTCTGCACAGTCGGTGGAAAAGCTGTTCATGCCCGGGAAATGGGCTCTGGCGGTAATATCTATTCCATAGACTGCGATCTAGGTGGTGGAAATATCACAGGTAACGTAAATCTGGATGGAGCAGAAGATAATTCCAATGTATTTGTGGAAGTTACTGGCTTAATTGATTATTATGGCATCACTGATACTGAAGGTAATTATATTATAAATAACATTCCAGAAGGATTATATACCATTGAATACAGCAAAACCGGCTATGAAACATACTCCGATTTCAACGGAATTGTGATAGAAGGAGAAACCACTGAAATGGATGATGTTACTCTAACCCCTTACGGTGATCCCCCTCTGAATCTTACTGCTTCCCAGGGTGCTGATATCACGGTGATGCTTAACTGGGATTTGCCTGCTTCCGGTGAAGCACCAGGATATTACATCTATCGTAAACTCAACCTCGCTGATCCCTATCCAGTAGAACCTTACGATATTATTTTTGCTGAAAATAGCTATATAGATGATAGTGCCTTGCCTGAGATGGAGTATTATTATGTGGTTACAGCAATGACTGCCGAAGGTTATCAGTCTCCATATTCCAATCAAGCAACCGGTTGGATAAGTACTGGCTTTATAAGTGAAGAGCTAAATGTCACGGTGGGTACTACTCCCGTAATTGATGGAATTATTTCTGATCAGGAATGGGAAGATGCCTTCTGCTTTAATGCTTCAGATTTCTGGGGTAGTTATGACAGCACTCCTCAACCAATTGGCAGCGTTACCGGCTACTTGAAAATGAATGCCGACCAGACCGAGTTTTATGGTGCATTTATTAATCTTAATGATCCCATTCTGGAAGATCATGACGAAGTTGCTTTATATATTGATGATAATGGTGATGGTGCTTATCCTCCAGTGGGCGAAAATACAGAAGGTAATTTCTGGGCCGTTTATTATGCTGCTGGAAATGAGCTAAGATTCCGACCTATCTATAATACCGGTGTTGTGGGTGATGTAGTATATCTGCCAGACCCTCAGGTGGCTGCTTCTGATGAATCAGGCAGTGTGATCTTTGAATTTATGATCCCCATGAGTGATAACCCTTCTCATTTCACTCCGGGACCAGAGAATTTCTCTAAGATCGGAATATTTGTGCTGGATGATAACACTCCTGATCCCCATGATTTTGATGCCTGGTGGCCCCATGATAATATTGATATTTTTGACCCCGCAGGTTATGGGATAATGAATTATGCCATAGAATATCCTGACCCTCTGCCCCCGGAAAATCTTACTATTGAAAACATGCCGGGAAATATCTTCCACCTCACTTGGGACATGCCCGACATACTTAATTTTGACCACTTTAATATTTACTATGCCCTTCAGGATGAACAATTTGAGCTTATAGACACTTCCATAAGCACTTCCTATGATTATGAATATGAATTCCTTCCCCAGACCAGCTACAGTTTTTACCTTACAACGGTCAATCAGGCAGGAATGGAATCAGATGCTTCTGAAATCGCAGAATATGTCACCACTGATAATGATCCTTCTGATATTCCCCTGGTTACGGCTCTGCTGCCAAATTATCCCAATCCCTTCAATCCTCTTACAACGATCAATTTCTCTATTGCTGAGAATAATAGCAGAACCATCATCAATATCTATAATATCAAAGGGCAAAAGATTAAATCCCTTCTCGATGAAGAGATGCCAGCCGGTAATCATCAGGTCATCTGGAATGGCACAAACAGCCTTGAAGAGCTAGCAGCATCAGGTTTATATTTCTATTCCCTGCAAAATGACAAATATTCAGCCATCCGTAAAATGATCCTGCTGAAATAAAACCCCATGGAAGGAGAATTTATGAAAATACTCGCAGTTTTGGGAAGTCCCCATAAAGATGGTAATACAGCCACGATCCTATCACTATATCTTGCTGAAGCGATCAGGAAATATCCCGATGCAGAGATAGAAAACATCTTTCTGCAAAGCTTGAATATCAAAGGATGCCAGGCTTGCTTCTACTGTAAAAAAGCGGATACTAAAACTTGCATTATCAATGATGATATGACGGAGATTTATCCCAAAATATATGACGCAGATGTTCTCATTTTTGCCACCCCGATCTACTGGTGGAATATGACGTCTCAAATGAAAACCTTCATCGACAGGTTATATGCTCTTGATTTCAGAGCCGGAGCCCTAAAAGACAAGAAACTGGTTTATCTTACAACCTATGGTGCTCCTGAATACAATTCTTCGGGGGCATATTTTGTGGAACAATCTCTGGCATCCATGGCAAAATTTACTGGCATGAAATTCAATCAGAGATATGGTGTATGCTCAGATGTCACACCAGAAAACCCTTTAAGCAGTAATGAAAAAGTGCTGGCTGATATCAAGGAGATAGCACTTACATTGTAGATAGGGTAATAAGATGAAATTTAAGATATTTATCATCATAATTGTAATCTCAAGCTGCCTGATCTATGCTCAGACGGAAGCTCCTCCCCGCATTGGCTTAGTACTCAGTGGTGGTGGTGCCAAGGGTTTAGCGCATATTGGCGTGCTCAAAGTTCTGGAGGAATATGGAATTCAGCCGGAATTTATAACCGGGACAAGCATGGGCAGTATTATCGGTGCCCTTTACAGCCTGGGATATTCAGCAGAAGAACTGGAAGATCTGCTTCTGAATCAAAACTGGGATACACTATTATTTGATATCATTCCCCGCAATAGTATTTCTCTGGAAGAAAAGGAGAGCGACGGGCGCTATGCACTCACATTTCCTATCCAGGGTTTGGGCGTTTCACTACCTAAAGGCTTGGTTGCTGGACAAAATGTGTCCCAGCTAATCACCCGGCTTACGGTGAGTGCTCATCAGACCACAGATTTTCGTAAATTGCCTATCCCTTTTCTATGTATTGCCACAAATATCGAAACAGGCCAACCGGTTGTACTGGATTCAGGGTTCCTGCCGGAAGCGATTCGCGCCAGTATGTCTATTCCCTCCATGTTAACTCCCGTACTTTATGAAGATAAACTCCTGGTGGATGGAGGATTGGTGCGCAATTTCCCGGTTTCAGACTGCCGTAAAATGGGAGCGAATTTCATCATTGGGGTTGATGTAGGAACTGGTTTACAGTCCAGAGATGATCTGAATTCGCTGGTCAGTATTATGCAGCAGGCTATCAGTTTTCAGAGTGCATATTCCACTGAGAAAGAACATAGGCTCTGCAATATTCTCATTATGCCTGATGTAGAAGATTATACTATCACAGATTTTCAGAAAGCTGATTCTTTGATAACTCTGGGTGAAAAAGCCGCCAGAAAAGTTATTGATCAATTGATCGAGCTTAAAAAGGAACTGCCTGAAACAACTTCCACATCCGCTAAAATCACACAAAAAAAGATAAGCCGCATATTCATAAAACAGATCAAGATAGAAGGGCTTCATAATGTATCAAAAAACCTGGTAATGGGAAAACTTAAGATCAAGGAAAATTCCTGGACTGATATTAATGAAATTGATGATGCTATCACTCAAATCTATGGTTCACGCTATTTTGAAAGGGTCATCTATAAACTGCAGCCTCTCACCCAGGGAAACCTGCTCACCATTATGGTAGCAGAAAAAAGCACCAGTATCTTCCGTTTCGGCATCCATTATGACAGCGATATGAAGGCTGCTATGCTTTTGAATACCACCTTCAGAAATTTTATTTTTCAGGGATCAAAAATTACTTTTGATGCCAGATTGGGAGAAAACAAGGGATTTCGCTGGAGTGAGTTTATTCATACTGGCTGGAAACCAGGAATCGGAATCGGTTGGGATGCATATTATGATCAGTTCACCCTTAACCTTTGCGATGATCAGGGAGAGAAAATTGCTCTGTTCAATGTTGAAAATACCGGGACAGTTATGGATATCAAAACCATTTTCTCTAATAACTTTGCTCTGGGAGTTTCTGCTGATATCGGAAATATGAAGATCACAAGTGATTTCTCACCTGCAATTTGGGGGGTTAATGATGAAATGTCCAAATGGCTTAGGGTTTCCAGTTTTTTCCTCTCAGATAGTAGAAATAAAGCTGCTTATCCTTCTGATGGCTCACGCATTTTTATGGAAGTAAAGAGTTACTTCAGCGATGTGGATGACACCATATTTGATAAAGATTTCACCCGCTTCACCTTTGATACGGAAACAATTATCCCTATGACTAATAAAGTATCTATGTCTATGAGAGGTTATGCTGGATTTACTGATGCCAGTGAAGTGCCCTATGAAGAAAGATTCTATCTGGGAGGCTTCACTGAAAAGAATAATGGCATACCCCTCACCGGATTCCACTTCGGCGAAATTCCGGCTGAAGAAGCATATATTGCTTACTTCAAGCTCCAGTATCAGCCGATTCACGATAATTTTATAGTTCTCAGATATGATGCAGCCAGGATCATCCAGAATTTTAATGGTGTTCCCGCCAGAAACTTTAATGTGCAAGGCTGGTCTGCTACTGCCGGATTCCTCTCTCCCATAGGTCCCATAGAGTTTACCCTGATGGGCAACGACCAGAATCCTGATAAACTCGGCACATTTATCAGCATCGGATATAATTTCTAAGAGCCGTTGAACTTGCTGATAGATATCTTTTTTCATAAATGCTCCTATAGAGACTGTTCAACCTAAGTAATTGATATCGTTGCAATATCCCTTGAAGGGGAATATGTCAAATTTCACAAAAATTGACAAATATGATGGGTATGTGCACTTATATGTTGCAAAAATTGAAAACCTGCAACGATATCAATTACTTAGGTTGAACAGTCTCGGAATTATGTGTCATAAGTACAAATATGTCCTATCTCTGTCAAAAATCCTCTACATAACACCTTCAAAGCCAATTCCAGCAAAATGACTACTATAAGACATATAAATTCTTCGATAGCTATATTTCTGGAATAAAAATTGCAGAACAGAGATTGAGAATGGAGCATGAGGACAAAATACGGGTATTTTACCTGAGAAACTGTAACTAATTTTGACAACGGGGGGAAAATTGTAAACGGAGGTTCTTTAATGAAAAGCAAATTCACTGTATTTATTATTTTCCTGGCTTTTACTATTACGATTTATTCTCAGCTTCAATGGCAGGAAGGTGGTATCCCTTTAAATCATGATTATCCGCTCTATTGGTATGCTAATAGTGGTGCGATGATTGATGAAGTTTCTTATTTTGTCTGGTCAGACACCCAGTCAGGAGATCCTGATCTGATGATGCAGGGTTATGATGCTGGTGGAGACGCAGTGTGGCAGAATGATCTGGTGGTGTGTAATTCTGCCAAATATCAGGGTAGGGGGCAGGTGATTGCAGCCAGTGATGGTAATATCATAGTTGCCTGGCACGATACGCGAGATATGCCTGGTTTATATTTTGGTGAGGAATATGACATCTACCTGCAGAAAATAAGTCCAGAAGGAGAATTTTTGTGGGAAGATAATGGCGTGTATGTGGGCTTATGTTATCCTTATGATTACCAGATTATCAGCGATGACCAGGGGGGATGCTATCTGGGTTTCCGCACCGATACCGGACATGAAAGTCCTGTAGCTTTCTGGCATATAATTTCTGATGGCACCTGCTGTCCTAACTGGGAAAACGGAATAATTATTGAATGTATCAGTTACAGCTATAATATGATATCTGATGGAGATGGTAATCTTATTGTTTATAGTGCTCAAGATTCAATCAGTACAGTCAATAAGCTTTCTCCTTTGGGTAATCTACTCTGGGAAGATATTCCCATATTTGATTATCATGCCTTCAACGCTCAGATTTTCCAGCGGGAGGGCAGTTTGGATATTATTGTTGATTTCAGCAATGATATATATATGCAGCAGCTAAATGATAACGGTGAACCTGTGTGGGATGAGCCTTTGCTGATCTACAGCAGTCCGAGTTATGTAAGCACTTTTTATTGTACTCCGGCTATTAATGGCTATTATATAAATTTCTATCAATACCAGGTAAGTAATATTTTGATGAGAATTGATTATTTGGGAGATGTTATCTGGACAAGTATTCTGGAACCAGATTATGCCTTTAGTGGTATCAAGGGGATGTCTAATGGCAATGTGCGAGCCTGGAACTCCTCTTCAATGGAATTCACGATCTGGGAATATGATGGAGATAGTAATAATGTGGGGCCAGCAGAAGGTTTGTGGAATCTTCAATTCCAGAACGAATACTGGCATTCGATAGTTGGTGTGTTTGGTGAAGGTAATCTATCTGCCATTGGCTGGAGAGATATTACAGATGAGCAGGAAAATGAAGTACTGCACTATCAGCTAATAGACGAATCTGGTGAAACAGTATGTGGAGCAGAAGGTGCTGAGATATCCAGAGGACGAAATAGCGGTCAAATCTGCAAGGGCGTGTATAAGATAGATGATTTGGAAATTGTCCTGCTGAAATCATTCTATATGGGTGATCAGCGGCTGATCATGAAGCTTTTTGATGAAGATGGAAATATCGTAGGCGATCCTGAAGGAATGCCAATCTCAGATTCTGATGCCAGCGATGCAAAGCCACTGGGAGTTTACAATGATAAATTATATTTCCTGATGGAAATGCGAGATGACGAAAATCCTGAATCAGAAGCGTTATTTATCAATGCCGTAGATTTCAGTGCAGAACCTGAGCTTGTCTGGGGTACAGTTGGACATTATCTGGGTGAAGGTGAATTCATAAATACTACTATTAATATGACAACTATCCCCAGTGAGGATAACACTCTGCTGTTAAGCTGGAATGTGCAGAGCCCCCACGGTTATGGAAGAGTACAAAAGATGGTTAATGATGAATTTGTGTGGGAGAATGGTGGATTGATCTTCCCCTGGCTGAACTTTAATACTCACCGTATTAAAGCGTATAATGATTATATTCTGCGCATGATCAGTTGGGGAAATGGCTATTACCTTAATCGGGTTGATGAGAATGGTGAGATGATGTGGCATGATGAACTACTCATGAACTTCACTGCCTTAGTTGACTTCCCTATCGCCATTCCACAGGAAAATGGTAATATGCTCTTCCTTTTGGGTGAACATACTACTTTTGGCATGCAACTCGTGGAATATCGTATCACACCCGAGA
>JAVCCT010000311.1 GCA_030765325.1 Candidatus Stygibacter frigidus
ACAAATATTTCATCTGTTGAAGGTGACCCGGGAAACTTTACTGTGAAAGTTCTGCAGAAAGCAAAATATGTGGATCCGGTTAAATGTGTTGCCTGTGGCATTTGTGAATCTAAATGCCCTGTAAAAGTTGATGATGAATTCGATGTGGGACTCCGTAAACGCGGAGCTATCTCAAGATACTTTCTACAGAGCATTCCCTCTGAATACACAATTGATCCTGAAAAGTGTCTGAAACTAACCAAAGGTGTTTGTGGTATCTGTGAGAAAGTATGTCCTGCTGAGGCAATTAATTATCAGGATACTGATCAGGAGATTTCTCTTCAGGTAGGCGCAGTGATCCTGGCAACGGGAATAGATGCCTTCAATCCGATTGGATTTGGTCACTTCGGTTACAAAAGCTATAAAAATGTAGTAACATCACTGGAATTTGAAAGAATGCTTTCTGCATCTGGTCCTCTGGGAGGGCATGTAGTGAGAGCTTCTGATCATAAAGAACCTGAGAGTATTGCCTTTATTCAATGCGTGGGCTCTCGTGATGAGAGTATTGACCATAATTATTGCTCTTCTGCCTGCTGCATGTTTGCCATCAAGGAAGCAATGATCGCCAAGGAGCATATCAAAAGCTTAAATGCATCAATTTTTTATATGGATATCCGCGCTTATGGCAAGGATTTTGATAAATATTATGAAAAAGCAAAATCACAGTATGAAGTGAAATTTATAAAATCAAAAGTTGCTGAGATCACAGAAACTGAAGATGGCTCACTTATTCTTAAATATGTTTATGAAAATGGTGATATCAGTTTTGCGGAATTTGATCTCGTGGTATTAGCCATTGGTTTGCAACCTCGAGCAAATATTGTACACTTAGCAGAAAAGCTGGATATAAAATTAAATGAATATGGTTTCTGCCGTTCCGATGCTTTCAAACCTCTGCAAACAACCAGAGAGGGTATTTATGTATGCGGAGCGCTAAATGGACCAAAAGATATTCCGGAATCAGTAACTACTGCCTCTGGTGCTGTAGCTGATGCTATAAAATTTCTACATCTTGAAAGACAGGAAATTATTATAGATGAAAATGCAGTTCCCGAAATAGATGTGCAGGGAGAGAGACCAAGAGTTGGAGCATTTGTATGCCATTGCGGGATCAATATCGCTGGCGTGGTAGATGTGAAAGCAGTAGCAGAATCTGCCAGAAATTTGCCTAATGTGGAGCATGCGGAAGATTTGATGTATGCCTGCTCTCAGGATTGTATGAATATAATTAAAGAACGGATCAAGGAACATGGTTTGAACCGGATAATTGTGGCTGCCTGTACTCCCAGAACCCATGAGCCACTCTTTCGTCAGACAATTGCGGAAGCAGGACTAAATCCCTACCTGTTTGAGATGGCAAATATCCGTGATCAATGCAGTTGGGCACACATGAATGAACCGGAATTAGCTACAATCAAAGCCAAAGACCTGGTAAGCATGGGCATTGCCAAAGCGAGGAAATTAACCCCTCTTAAACGCTTACCAATTGAGATTAATCCCAAGGCATTGATTATTGGGGGTGGTCTGGCTGGATTGACCGCTGCACAATCTCTGGCAGAAGCCGGTTTTATGACCTATATCCTGGAAAAGGAAGCTGAAATGGGCGGGAATATGAGAAATATTTTCTTCAATTTTGGTAATGATCCGCAAAAACTGCTGGCAGAGAAAATTGATTATGTGATGAATCATGATCTGATAGAAGTTCATAAAAATGTTGAGATAGAAAATATCGATGGTTTTGTAGGTAATTATACAACAAATATTATTGATAAAGAAACTAAGAAAAAACATGAAATAGAGCATGGTATCGTCATCGTAGCCACTGGTGCTGATGAACATAAAACTACGGAATATTTGTACGGTGAATCATCCCGGATAGTTACGCAAGTGGAATTTGAGGAAATGCTCCATGAACAGAAATTTCCAAAGCCAAAAATGAAAAATGTGGTTATGATCCAGTGTGTGGGTTCCAGAGAAGAAGGCAAAATGTATTGCAGTCGTGTATGTTGCACCAAAGCAGTAAAAAATGCTCTTAATCTTAAGAAGAAATTCCCTAATGTAAATATCTACATTGCCTACAGAGATATAAGAACTTATGGCTTTAGAGAAAAATATTATACTGAATTGCGTGATCAGGGAGCAATGTTTCTGCATTATACCCCGGAAAATAAGCCTGCGGTAAAATTACTTGATGATTTTGATCCAGGCAGCAAAGTGAATGTGACTGTGTTTGACCCAATTATGAATAAAGAAGTAGTGATTGATGCAGATCTTTTAGTTTTGGCAACTGCAATAGATGCCAAAAAAGAAAATATTGATCTGGCAAAAATGCTCAAGATTTCTTTAAATACTGATGGCATGTTCCTGGAAGCTCATGTGAAACTTCGTCCAGTAGATTTTGCCACAGAAGGTGTGTTCGTTGCCGGTCTTGCTCATAATCCCAAAGATATGGATGAAACCATTACTCAGGCAAAAGCTGCTGCCAGCCGCGCTATGACATACCTGAATAAAAAGTCAGTTCTGGCTGAAGGTACTATTACTGAAGTGAATGATAGCAGATGCTCAGGCTGCGGATATTGCGAGGCTATTTGTGCTTATAATGCCATAAAAATCGACCCTGAAAAGGAAATTGCAGTAGTTAATGAGGCATTATGCAAGGGTTGTGGAGCATGTGTAGCTTCCTGTAGATGCGCTGCCCTCAATCTGCGTGGTTTCTCTAATGATCAGCTTTTTTCTGTATTTGAATCTTTAGATTTGAATAATATTATCGCAGGTGATTAATGAAAATATTAATAGTGATCAATGACGCTCCTTATGGCTCAGAAAAAGCATATAATGCTTTCAGGCTGGCAATGACGTTGTGCAGTCAACATGAGGAAGTACAACCCTTAATTTTTCTTATGGCAGATGCCGTAGGCTGTGCAATTCCCAATCAACAGACACCCAAAGGCTATTATAATATTGAAACAATGCTGAAATTTGTTATAGAAAATGGGGCTTCTGTGAGAGCTTGCGGTGGCTGCATGTTAGCAAGAGGGTTTGAGAATATTAAGCTTATAGATGGTGTCTCTCGCAGCACTATGCTGGAATTTACCCAGTGGAATGTTGATGCTGATAAAATAATATCATTTTAGGAGAATAAATGGAAGAATGGCAACCAAAAATATTAGCAATTTTATGCAATTGGTGCTCCTATGCCGGAGCAGATCTGGCGGGTGTATCCAGAATGCAGTATCCACCAAATGTCAGGGTGCTTAGAGTTCCCTGCTCAGGACGCGTTGATCCTTTATTCATTGTGAAATCCCTGCAAAGTGGGTTTGATGCTTTACTGGTCTCCGGCTGACATCCGGGTGATTGTCATTACCTGTCAGGTAATTTTATCGCCCGTAGACGGTATTCTACGATCAAACCACTTTTAGAATTCATTGGGATAGAACCAGAACGCGTGCAGTTTTCCTGGATTTCTGCCGGTGAAGGCGAACGCTTTGCCGATATTATCACAAAGATCACTAAAGAAATCAAAGAAATTGGTCCTGCTACCAGACTGGT
>JAVCCT010000302.1 GCA_030765325.1 Candidatus Stygibacter frigidus
TGAAGCAGCTAAACAGGCAAAAAGGGAAATTGCTTGATACCGTATCTCGTTGTAAAATTGGATATTATGAAATAGATAAATTTACTCCCAAAAGATAATTGCATATATTTCATACATCTACAGCAAGTCGGAAATATCAGATATTTATATTGAGCGAAATCATTCCAGATCATATTTCTTAATCCTTCGATCCAGTGCCTGTCGGGTGATATTAAGTAATTGTGCTGCCTGAGATTTATTGTTCTCAGCTTTTTGGAGCGCGAGGGCAACCAGATTTTTTTCCATATTATCGAGATTAAAATCAGCATTTTGCATGGATGCAGTGTCGAGTTTTGGGAAAGGGGTGTCAGAATGCAGATTAAGATTGGGGAAATCATTTATGGTGATCTTATTTGAGTCACACAAGATCACAGCTTTTTCGATGAAGTTTTTAAGTTCTCTAACGTTTCCGGGGAAATCATAGCTTTGGAGAATTTCAAACACTTTTTCATCAACAGCAGTGATTTTTTTCTTTAATCTGTAAGAGATTTTTTTGGTATAATATTCCACTAAAGGAGGAATATCCTGAGGTCTGCTGCGCAAAGGCGAAATATTGATCTCAAAAGTATTTAATCTATGATAAAGATCAAGTCTGAAACCTTTTTCAGAAAGAAGTGCTGGGATATCCTGATTCGTAGCAGATATTACTCTTACATCAACAGGAATTTCTTTATGAGTACCCACTCGGATAACTTTTTTTTCTTCCAGTACCCTGAGCAGTTTTCCCTGCAATTCCAGTTTCATATCAGCGACTTCATCAAGAAAGAGTGTACCTTTGTCAGCAATTTCGAACATTCCGCTGCGATTATCATCTGCCCCAGTGAATGCACCTTTTTTGTGACCAAAAAATTCACTTTCAAAGAGAGATTCAGGGATGGCAGAGCAATTAACAGCATAAAAATAGTTTTTACTGCGAGGACTGAGAGCATGAATACCACGAGCTACAAGTTCCTTTCCCGTGCCGCTTTCTCCAGTTATCAACACAGAAGTATCAGAATATTTTGCCACCTTGCCCATAAGATTGATGATCTCTTGCATGGCATTGCTGGTGCCAACGATTTCTGGCCCAATATTTTCAAGTAACTCACGATTGATCAGTGAATAATTCAATTCCATTTTCTGGAGCTGATTTTCTGTAGAGCGCAGTTTAAGGTGGGTTTTTACACGGGCAAGCAGCTCCAGATGTTTAAAAGGTTTGCCTACATAGTCGACTGCACCTAACTCAAATCCTCTGATCACGTCTTCAGTATTGTTTTTACTGGTTAAAAATATAAGTGGTATATCAACGGTCTGAGGCGATTCTTTCAGCTTTTGGCATACTTCATATCCATCCATTTCCGGCATCATGATATCCAGCAGGATAAGATCAGGTAATGACTGTTTCACCAGATGCAGAGCCGTTTCACCTCTGGAAGCCACAATCACTTCATAACCTTCTGTCTCCAGCTTGCGGGAAAGTATTTTTAGATTGATGGGTTCATCATCAATGATTAAAATATGCTGCTTGTTATAATCATTAAATTTTTGATTTTTCATAATAATCAGCCTTTATTTTTTAGTTTATAAGCCTCAGAGGCTTTTTGTAATATTTCCAGAAGATTCTTTTTTTCAAAGGGTTTAGTCAGATAAGCATCACAATTTTCCTGGAGATAATTATCATCTGTTTCTTTAAATACATAAGCAGTCAGAGCTACAACATATATATCCTTAAGAAGCGCATCATTTCTAATCTGCTTCAATGCTTCAATGCCGTTCATCACTGGCATCTGGATATCAAGAAAGAGCAGATCAAAATTACTCTCACGCAATTTATCAAGAGCTTTCTGACCATTATCAACCAAAGTGCAATTGAGCTTGAAGTGATGAAGAAAGTCTCTGATAACTGCCTGATTTATGGGATTATCTTCTGCAACAAGAATATTCAAAGGCGGGAATTTGAGGGCATTCTTTACAGGTGATGGTGAGAAAGATGGAGCGATCCCGATGAATTTACGGGGGAGTAAATAAAGGATTTCGTTGATTTCAGCAAGTTCACGCTGGATAACATCTGGATGGTGATCCAGCTTTTTGCTGCGCATTTCTTCCAGGATCAAACTTGCCTTATTGCTGATCTCATAAATGCAGGTTTGTCCCGTGAAACCCTTTAAGCTGTGAGCAATTTCTTCTATCCTCTGATGCTGATTATCTGCTGCTGCCTGATTAAGCTCATTTACCTTATCATGCATTCTCAAAATTGCTTCAAAGAGTACATCTTCGAGATCTGGATTATCCAGTTTAAAATTATTTTTCCAGTTCTTGATCATTTCCTTACCCTTGAACTCGATGATTTCACAAAACAAATTGATGAAGTCAATAAAATCTTTTGGTTTCAGATTTAGATCAAGGAATTTCTGAATTGGCTGATAGAAACTGGCGTGAATTAGTTTTTTTGTGATGACAAAAAATAACTTATTATTCTTAAATACAAAAAAAACTTTCGGTTTGAATCTTGTCCGGTAATCATTTGCCAGAAAATCAGTTAGCTTTGATTTTAGCGCTTTATTCAATTCTCTGGGTATCAGAATAAAATCAGACATGAGGAAATCGTTATCCGGAATTAGATCAGGTTTAGACCAGACTGTTTTGATCTGGCTGCTTTGACACCAGACCTGCAATGCTTTTTTATGCTCAGGATTATGGTAAAATATCCCCATCCTTCGTGCTGGATATTTATTCTTTACCTGCGAAAGTCCACTATCTGTTTGCCATTTTATTACAGGTAAGGGGATGGTAACTGTGAATCGTGAGCCTTCCCCGGGGTTACTTGACACACTAATTTCACCCTTCATCAAGTGGACTAGATTCCGGCTGATCGCAAGCCCCAATCCTGTACCCTTTTGCTGATTAAAATCTATGGCATAGAGCTGCTCGAACGCATCAAAAATATGCTCCTGATGATCAGAAGGAATGCCTATACCGGTATCTATCACACTAAAAACCGCCTGTTCATTATCATAACTGTATTCCAATGTCACGGAACCAGTTTCAGTGAATTTGATGGCATTGTTCATCAGATTGATCAATATCTGATTGATCCTGAATTTATCACCCATCACCAGTTCAGGAATTTTACTGAGAGGTTTTATATTAAGATCAAGATTGCGGTCACCAGCTTTCACCAGCATCATATAATATAATGTCATCACCAGATCATCAATAGAAAATTCCTCATTATCTGCTTTAATTTTTCCCGCCTCCAGTTTAGAAAAATCCAGTATCCCATTGATCAAAGTTAGCAGATGTTTACCACTTTGTCTGATCATGTTGAGTTTTTCTCTTTTAACGGCATCCGTTTCTTCATCATAGAGCAGTTCCGAGAAACCGATTATGGAATTCAGAGGAGTTCTTATCTCGTGGCTCATATTAGCAAGGAAAGTGCTCCTGATCTTCATTCTCTGTTGAGCCTGTTGAGCCATATTTTCGGCATTTTTGCGCTGAATAGAAAAATTTATCGTTTTAAGCAGCAATCTGCTGTCAAGAGTGGAAATATCCAGATAGTCAAGAGCACCTGCGGCTATTAGATTTTCAGCTCTTGACCTGTTATAATAATTATCTACTAAAATTACAGGCAGTTGAGGATATTCTTTGCAAAATTTGATCACATCTTCATCTTTAAGCTCATTAATACATAGTAAAATAATATCGAATTCTTTTTCTCTAGTTTCCCTGGCAATACGGTTAAGGTTGCTATACGAATTTATATTGATCTGCTGATCACCAAAACTCAGCATGCTTTCCACTGCAGTACGACTGGCAATTTTATTACTAAGCAGTAATAAATCTATCTCCTGATCCCATTGAAACTCTCTATTTTTAACCAAATTATCACCTCACACAAACTAAGACTAACATTTGCTGAGCAGATAATTTATTGTCAATAAAGAAAAAGTTTATTATAAGTTAGATAGTGATATTTTACTGATATAATTGACTGTAGTAGCTATTAAACATCACATTGGAGATGGCTTTTAAAGGATAATTAAGCATTATAACAAAAAAAGCTTGAATAAAATACGGTGTTCCTGGATTTTGTTTTAATCATAAAAATATGAATGTGAGATATATTGGAGGATATTTAGATGTTTGAACAGATGCGGAGAAATGCTAAGGCTATCTTTTGGGTGATAGCGATTGTTTTTATAGTCGGTATGGGTATTGGTGGTGTTGCGGGAGTGTTTACTCCCAAGCCGTTCCTTGCCAAAATTGAAGGACAAAAGATCACTTATACTCAGTATAAGGATATGCTTCAGCGAGCCTATGGTAAATATGCAGATGATAATCCTGACAAGGAAATCGATGATGCTGCAATGGATAAGATTAATAATGACACCTTTAAGCAATTAAAGGACGAGATCATTATGAACAAGGCGATCAAGAAATACCGTATTAAGGTAACTGATCAAGATGTGATCGAGAAATTAAATGACCCCGGTGATGATGTGAAGCAGATTCCAGATTTTCAAACCGATGGTAAGTTTGATATGGATAAGTATAATGATGCCTTGATGAATAATGATCAGTTTGCTCAATACCTTGAATCGTCATACCGTAATTCAATTCCCTATGAGAAACTTTACAGCAGGATAAAGAGTGAAGTTGTGGTCACTATGGACGATGTGAAAGAAGATTATATCAACAAAAATGATAAAGCTGATGCCAAGATCATCTTTTTTGATGCCAAAAAAATCAAAAACGTAGAAGTTACTGACGAAGACGTTGCTGCTTATTATGAAGAAAACAAAGAAGATTATAAGAAAGACCCCGCCAGAAAATATAACTATGTTAAATTACCCTTGGAACCTTCTGATGCTGACAAAAACAGGTCTAAAGCAAAAATCGATTCTATCTACGTAAAAGTTAATAAAGATAATTTTGCTGATATGGCTATGGAATATTCTGAAGGTCCTTCAGGACCTAAGGGTGGAGATCTCAATTGGTTCGGCAAAGGCAAGATGGTAAAAGAATTTGATGATATGGTTTTCAAAATGGCTGTTGGAGATATTTCAAAACCGCTCTTAACTCAATTCGGTTGGCATATTATCTATAAGAGAGATACTCGCAAAACTGAAGACGGACAAGATGAAGTTCTCGCCAGTCACATTTTGATAAATGTAGAACCCAGTCAACAAACCAAAGATAATCTGAGTGCAATTGCCATGGATATCTATAATCTTGCTGAGGAAGTAGGACTTGATTCTGCTGCCAGCCAGATGAAATATGAAGCAAAAGAAACCAGAGAATTTTATGCAGATGCTACCTATATTTCTGGTATTGGCAGGGAAGAGAGTCTGGTGAAATTTGCTTTTGACAATAAAGTGGGAACAGTAGCAGAACCCATTAAGCAGACAGATGACAGCTATATGATAGCAGAAATATCTTATGAAGTTGGAGAACATTATCAGGATCTGGAAGAAGTGAAATCCAGAATCAATAGAACTCTGGAAACCAGCAAGAAAGCTGAAGTGGTATCTGCAAAAGCAGATTCATTTGTTACAGCATATCAGCCGGAAGAATATCTGGCCAAAGCTGAAGAAGAAGGCTGGGAAATCGTAGATGCTACTGAAGTGACCATTGATAAAAGTATTCCTAAGATCAGAAAAGTCGATGAACTTAATAAGGCAATTCTTGATCTGGGTATAGATCAGCATACTGGTTTGATCAAAGATGATAATGGTGCTTATATCGCTTTCGTTACCAGTCGCACAAAACCGGATATGGAGAAATTTGAAACTGATAAAGATTCACTGCTGGAGACATTGCAGGATACAAAAGAAACTGAGCATCTCAATGAATGGTATCAGGATATGATCGAGAATGCAGAAGTGATTGATAATCGCAGTTTATATGATTTATAATTCTTAATTAAGAAGTTAATAATAAAAGAGACCTGGAATTCCAGGTCTCTTTTTTATTGTATCCAGACCATCCTTGGTCTGGGTGGGAGAGAACAGGGAAATAAATTGAAAAGTGAAAATGTAAAATTAAATATCAATGTAAGACAAGAACATAGACCACAGATTGAGCGGATGACGCTGATGGGCACAGATAAGAGAAGAAATACTACTATTAGTATTCTGTTTTTTTATATTACATTATCAGCGTTGATCTGTGCTAATCCGACCTATCAGTGTTCTATGTATTTTTTTGCACTGTATTTATTATAGCAGCTTGCCGTGTGAGCCTCTGCTAATGGGTAGCTCAGTTTCTGTTTTATCAGTCATCCGAGCTATCCATTTTCGAGATAGAAGCTTAATGATCTCTCCAATATGGTTTCTGTTTACGACATTACTTCTGTGTAATCTAATGAATTCTTTGCTAAGTTTGCTTTCCAGTTCAGATAAGGATATATTTACTATATAGCTTTTATCATAAAGATGGATTCTGGTGTATTTGCTGTCAGACCTCAGAAAATAGATGTCTTTGTGATCCACAAATATAATGCGGTTATTGAAAGGAA
>JAVCCT010000383.1 GCA_030765325.1 Candidatus Stygibacter frigidus
ATAAAACCCCAGGTAGTCGCTCCGCTCCAACCTGGGGCTACAAATAAATATCACCTACGGTGAAAATCTTCAAAATATATTGAACAGTCTCATATCTGCCCTCTTTTGTTTTATCATTATTAGATTGACAGTATTCATAAGATAATTAGATAAACAAACAAAGAAATATGGGAGTTTATATGAGAAAAACTTTGTTTTACTTAATACTATTTGCCCTCACGTCTCTCCTGGCAGTATCTCCGGAATTAATTATTTCCGATATACCTAATGATGATGGTACTGGGTTAAAAATTATTTGGAATATAGCCGATGAGAGTGTGGAAAAAGTGATGATCTGGCGAGGAGAAGAACTAATAATATATAGTGATTCTCTTAATGGAGAGTTTAATGATAGAAATCTGGTAGCGGGTGATGAATATGAATATAGAATGGATTTATATCCAGGTAAGCAAACAGCAGCTACTATCATTATTTCTCCAAAGCCAGAATATTTCAACACAGATAAAATCACATTGCTGATCTTTCTGATTTTAGTATCTGGTGCAATTATCTACTATATAATATCTGCCAGAACTGGAAAAGAACTATACATCAGGAAAATCTCTGGTTTGGAATCAATTGATGAAGCGGTGGGTAGGGCTACAGAGATGGGACGACCAGTATTATTCGTACCGGGCATAAATGACATAGATGATATGCAAACTATTGCCGGGCTTACAATATTAAGAAAAGTTGCTGAGCGCGCAGCAGAATATGATACGCGTATAATCGTACCTGTTGCCAGATCAATGGTATTAAGTACCGCCCGGGAAGTGGTTCGAACTGCCTATATGCAAGTTGGCAAACCAGATGCGTATAATGAGGATAGCGTTTTTTATCTTACAGATGATCAGTTTGGCTACGTTTCAGGAGTAGATGGAATAATTGTGAGAGAAAAGCCGGCAGCTAATTTCCTGTTAGGATCGTTTTATGCTGAGTCATTGATATTAGCAGAAACGGGATTTTCTTCGGGAGCTATCCAGGTTGCGGGAACGGCAATGCCTTCGCAATTACCTTTCTTCGTCGCTGCCTGTGATTATACTCTAATTGGTGAAGAATTATTTGCTGCCAGCGCTTATCTTTCGCGTGATCCTCAGCAGCTTGGCAGCCTAAAAGGGCAGGATTTTGGAAAAGCTGTATTTGTAGTAGTTTTGGTAGTGGGTATCATACTGGAAATTTTGAATATTCACATAATAAAAGACTATCTGATTATCCACTAAAGGAGAGAACATGAAGATAAAAATACCATTATTAATAACTTTTATTACAGGATTGATAATAATTGTATCAGAATTTATCCCTGCTCAGCCCTTCCCAAAAATTAGTACTGATCTGGAAACATGGGTGATGGTGATAGCTGGATTTGCCATGCTGCTGGGATTACTGAGTCTATTTAAAGTAAATATTCTAAAAATAAAATTCAAAGTTCCCAACTGGCAATATTCCATTATCACACTTGCAAGTTGCGCAATAATGATTGCCCTGGGTTTATTATGGGGAACTGATAAGCAAGTGGGAATCCTTGGTCATGGAGAAGGTATTCAAAATGTTCTGGGGGTGAAACCATTCGATTATTTATTTAATAATATCTATCAGCATCTTGCTGCCACGATGTTTGCTCTGCTGGCATTTTTCATTGCCTCAGCGGCATATAGAGCATTCATTGGCAGAACAGCAGAAAGTAGACTTCTTTTGATTGCTGCTATTATTGTTATGCTGGGTAGAACAAGTCTGGGAAGCTGGTTGACAGGTTTTTTACCTGATGGTTCCTTTTTTCATTTGCCTAATCTGGCGGGATTTATCATGAAATATCCTAATACAGCAGGGCAGAGAGCTATCATGATTGGTTCAGGACTGGGAGTGATCGGCTCCAGTTTAAGGATACTACTGGGCATTGAAAGAATGTGGCTGGGAGGTAAATAATGTCAAAAATAAGAGAACCTCTTGATAGAAGAATAATTTTCCTTCTGGTATTTATAGGAGTTGCTTTACCTATCATGATCAAAGTTGGATTACCAATTGAGACTACAGAAAATGTAGAAATGGTTTATGACCTGGTAGAAAGCACCCCGGCAGGATCACCAGTATTGATTTCATTTGATTATGATCCATCTACGAAGCCGGAGATACATCCCCAGGCAATAGCTGTGATCAAACACGCTTTAAAGAAAAAGCAAAAGATAATTTGCATGGCACTGTGGCCCATGGGTGTGAAGATGTGTGAACAGATATTTAATACTTTGGAAGAAGAAGGGATTAAGCCTGTTTACGGCACAGATTGGGTAAATATGGGCTACAAATCTGGTGGAGCAATCAGCTTAAAAGCAATCGGAGCGGATTTCAGAAAAGTATTCACACAGGATACAAATGGCACTCTTGTAGATGATATTCCTGCCCTGCATGGAGTCAGAAGCTTGCAGGATTTTAAATATGTCATGTCATTTTCTGCTGGAGTACCCGGCATTAAGGAGTGGGTGCAGGTGGGTCATGATATGTATAATGTCCCTGTTTCCGGTGGAGTTACGGCAGTTTCTGCCCCTTCCATTCTTCCTTACGTAAATGAGCAGCAGCAACTGACGGGTTTATTAGGTGGTATGAAAGGAGCGGCTGAATATGAATTTATGATCGGGGTACCTGGCACTGCAACTCAGGGTATGGACGCTCAAAGTTTTGCGCATCTGATAATAATAATTCTGATCATAATCGGAAATATAAATTATTTCTATAATAAAAAGATATTGGCATTAGAGGAGGCACAAAAATGATAAGTTTCTTTGAAACACTTGGCGTCTGGTTAGGGGCTTTAATGACATTTGCCATTTTTAGTTTTCTCTACAAAGATAATCCATTTTATAAAGTAGCTGAGCAGATATTTGTGGGTCTTTCAGCTGGATACTGGTTTGTATATACTATTTATAATATAGTGCTTCCAAATCTAATAATTCCATTAAAAACGGATTTCAGTGCTAACTTTCTCCTGATTGTACCTGGGATACTGGGAATATTTATGTTGATGCGCATAATTCCCCAAACGGAGTGGTTATCAAGATTTCCCATGGCACTGATGATAGGTTCTTCTGCTGGTCTGGGAATGCTGACATATACCAAAAGTGACATTATCAAACAGTTAACTGCTACAATGATGAATCCCTTTGATGGGGGGGACTGGATCGTAATACTTGGTCAAACTCTGTTAATTTTGGGAACAATTACTGGCGTGATCTATTTCTTCTTTTCGGCTCGGCATAAGGGATTTATTGGGGTGTTATCTCGGATAGGAATTTATTTTCTCATGGTTTCTTTTGGTGGTGCTTTTGGTTATACTGCCATGGCAAGAATATCACTTTTGATTGGCAGATTGCAATTTCTTCTGGGAGACTGGCTGGGACTGATCCATCCGTAATAAAAAAATGCACCGCTTGCAATTGCGAGCGGTGCAATGTTTCTTTTTTTAAATTTTATCTAATCAAACAGATCATCTACCTGATCAACAAAATCATATACTTTTTCGGGAACAGGATTTAAATACCAGTTAGTATAATTTTCACCTCCGCTATTTACCCAGTCAGCAAAAGTGGGATAAGCATCAATAATAGAAATTCTTTCCAGAGGATGATTAAACATATTAGGCATGTGCAATCCCCAGGGCAGATTAGCGGCAGTTTTGTAATATCTATTTGAAGCAGGATCAGAGGTATCATTTTGAGTGCCAAACCAGTCAGTATCTACAGTATTTGAAGGCAGGTAATCAGCAAAGTGAATTTCTCTGCCGGCGATTTGATCAACTATCAGATAGGGGTTATAAGGTGGATAGTCAGCTATAGTCGGATTATCAGGGAAATCTGAGTCTTCCAGGATTACATGTATCTGTTGGAAATAGATTGGATCAGTAAAGGGTTCATCTTCTTCAGTATTATGAAAAGTAGGTTCATCAGGCATGAAGGCATGTCCTTCTTCAAATATCTGCAGTATGATATTTGCATTTTCACCTTCATCATAATAGGCATCAAATTGCTCCTCTGCATATGGATAATCATAGTAAACCACTCCGCCATCATTATAGGGTAATTTTATATAAAAGCCATTATTATATCCAGCACCATCGACAGAATAATAGAGATTTAAATAAATGTGCCGAGTATCACTCCAGCGATTTGTACATTCATAAATGTAATAATTCAGGATCACATCATTAAAATCATAATCACCCTCAGCCGGCCAGCGGTCTTCATAAGCGATAGTTCCATAAGTTCTGCAGCGCAGAGTATCCTGAGTGGGATATTCGATCATATAGCAAATTTCAGGATCGAAGGGGAAGTCATCAAATTCGTCATCCACACCATCGCCATCGCTATCAATTCTCTCTCCGCGGTCAATTTGGGGATTAAGGAATGAAAGATACAAACAATCGGATGAGGGTGAAACATTGCGGTGAAGCACTTCACCTTTGAAAGTAAAATAAAGTGAACTGATATCAGATGACAATAATATTGAGCGATCAAATCCATCGTTTTCTGAATCAAGATATCCTTTATAGACTTCAGCACCATTTTGCTGGGTTATAACCACAGTTCCGGATACTGAGCTGTTAGCTATAACATGTAATAGATGGGTTGTCTCAAAATTGAATCCATCCGGTACATTTAAATCATGAATATCGCCCACAACGACATTATCATCTGTGGAAGAGCAGCCATTAAACAGCACCAGAGTAATCGCAGATAACAAAACTAAAAATAAAATTCTTTTCATAATATAACTCCCTTTTTTTATTTTTCTAAAGATTACAAACAAATATAATGCAATATATATGCCAAACAGAAAATAAAATCATGAGAATAGGTAAAGGATAATATTTTCAGGAAGTTAGCTGGAAATAATAAATTGCCTGTAAATTTGGAAATATTGGAAGATTTTCTATGTTGACTGATACTGGGCATTTTTTCATCTTAATACCCGAAAATGTACAATCACTAATAACCCAACTCCAGCTTGGCTGGGTAGCAGGTATTCCAAGATAAGTCAGGACTTCTGTACTGTACTCGGGGCAGGAGTTCTGGACGACCGTGGGTGAGAACTGATCGCCAGAAGTCTTGTCCGGAATACCGTTCAAAACTCCTGCTTGGCGGGGGGATTGTGTTACCAGATTATCTTTGGTCTGGATTAAAATATCTTTATATTAAGCTGATTACAGACGTTAATTACTTGTTCTCCAGCATCCTGACAGGTTTTTCCCAGGCTGATAAATCCGTGATGGCGCAGTAGAAGGAACTTTTCTTTTCCCAGAATTTCCAGTACATCGTTAACCAGTTTTATGCTGCCATAATCCGCAGCTTCGGAGGTGATGGGGATACCCAGTTTTGCAAAGTTATCTTCAAAAACGGGGTAATGTCCATGAAATATAGCTATAATTTCTGGACGTGCTTTATATATAGCTGCATGTAGAAGAGTTTCTGAGGACGGCAGACAGTAGCCTTCTGCCCAGACTGTTAGATCATCTAAGCTGATTTTATTCACTTTCACAATCTGGTCTGGTTTAAGGTCAGCCAGGTTTGCTCCTGATGCTGTGATCAAAAAACTATCAGCATCACGGCAGCTCAGATTTCCGCCATAGCCGCCGGGGATAGCTGGGGCACAATTATTTCTGGCAAATAAAGCTGCCCAGTATTGCAATTCTTCTATAAAATCACTAATTACTTCTTTTTCAACTAACTCTGTCTGGAACTTTGTGCCTTGATATTCATTTCCCATAATTTATAAAAATCCTTAATAGTAAATATTCCTGCTGGAGTGATATATCCTGTGATATATTTGGCAGGTGTGATATCAAATGCCGGATTATAAGCAGTACTTAAGCCTGAGCTAAGCGCTAAATTATTAAATTTGAGTACTTCATCGGGAGAGCGTTCCTCGATCGGGATATCTTGCCCAGAACTCAATTCTCTGTCAAAAGTTGAAAAAGGGGCAGCAATATAAAACGGAACTCCATTTTCCTTTGCCAGAACGGCTTTGGAATAAGTACCGATTTTATTGGCAATATCACCATTTGCTGCAATGCGATCAGCACCAGTGATCACAAGATCAATTTTTCCCTGCTGCATATAATATCCGGCAGCATTATCAGCAATAATGGCATGATCAATTCCCTCCTGGGCAAGTTCCCAGGCAGTAAGGCGCATTCCCTGGCAGCGGGGTCGGGTTTCATCTACATACACAAATATTTTCTTTCCGCAATAATGTGCTTCCCGCATGGGTGCCAGAGCTGTGCCATGATCGACAGTTGCCAGCGCGCCGGCATTGCAGTGAGTGAGTATTCTGCATCCATCAGCAATCAGTTGATTGCCATATTTTCCAATTGATTTACATTCCAGGACGCTGTTTTCCACAAAAATATTTGCAGCTTGCAGGGCTGCAGTTTTTATTACATTCGGATCACTTTCATTTTCAATTGACCATTTTACTGCGTCCAATCCATTCTTTAGGTCAACCGCTGTGGGGCGGCTGGCAAGCAGCAGTTCATAATATTGGATGATATTCTCAGAGAGCTGGGAATCTATTGATCTATATATTGCCAGAGCATATCCCAGGGCGGCTACTGCTCCAATTGCTGGTGCACCTCTGATCTTCATTTTTTGGATAGCAGCAAATACATGATTGATATTTTCCAGTTCAATTATTTTAAAATTATAGGGTAGTTCATTCTGGTCTATGATGAAAAGTTTTCCTTCATCCAGCCATACAGTACGGTAATTCTTACCTTGATATAGCATTCATTAATCCTGTTTATGTATCAGTGCCACGATCTTTTCCAACCATTCCGCATCAATTTCATCAAAAGTTGCTAACTCCTTGCTGTCCACATCAAGAACAGACAATATCTGCCCTTCATTATTATAGACAGGAACCACTATTTCTGACGCAGACCTGCTGTCACAGGCGATATGCCCTTCAAAAGCATTTACGTCATCTACAATAACGGTTTTCTTTTCATCCAGTGCCGTCCAGCAGACACCAGTATGAGCTGCCAGCACCAGACAAGCGACAGCACCTTGATAGCAAACCACAGTGAGCGCATCATCGAGCAGGTGATAAAATCCTGTCCAGAAGTAATAATCAAATTTATGGTGCAGAACCGCTGCAATAGTCGCCATCCTGGCGGTAGGATCACTCGTCTTATTGACCAGTTTATGCAATTGACCATATATCCTCAGATAGCGGTCAGCTTTTTTTGCTTTATCCATAACTTACCCCTCAATCAGTAACAAATCAACTACAATTTCCCGGAACTCTCTAAAATGTCCAGAAATACTCTTGTCTATTATACATTCCCTTATTATTTAGGAGATTTCGAATAGGTTGAATATGGCATGATAAGGGGGAGGCAGGCTCAGGTAGGGGCAGACCCAGGTGTCTGCCCAGAATTGACAGTTTAAATATTAATGAAAGAGGGCAGACACATAGGTCTGCCCCTACCAGTCGATCAATCACACATTGAGATAAGGGAAAATAATTTCAGAGTGTTGTCGATCACTTCTTTCCCTTGACTTATCAGGGGTATATCACAGATTTCCGTTCATTAAGCGATGGAGAGTTAGAAATGAAATTGTTTCATGAAATGTCCCCGGAAATTGCGGGAGTCTGGCAAAAGGCTGATAGTCCGATTTTGCTGCATTATACGGGTTCCATGTTCGGAATGGGTTGTGATGCCAGAGATCAGGCTGCTATTACTAAAATCAATGAGCTCAAAAAACGTTCACCTGAAAGGGGATATATTGTGCTGATAGCTGATTATCGCAAATTATTAGAATATAATCCTGAAATGAATCCCCGTCTTTCCGGACTGGTCAAACAATATTCTCCAGGTGCTCTCACAGTTGTTATGCCCTGTTCTCATGGTGACTTGCAGCACCTGCTGGTGAAAGATAAAATTGCCTTCCGCATCCCGGATGCGCCACTTCTGCGAGACTTTCTCTCTCAGATGGAGC